>CAZOHR010000037.1:0-17535 GCA_964579045.1 uncultured Bacteroidales bacterium
CCATAAATAAGGTTCCAAGCTGTTTCATTAAATCCTGCTGTCCAGTTAAGAGTTACATCAGTAGTTGTCATACCACTAGCTACAAGAGCTGTTGGAACAAGACATGCTGTAGTCGATGCATTAATTGTTAAATCAAAAGAAGGGATGCAGTTTGGCGCTGGCCATGTGTCAGCCATCAAGTAGTATGAACCAATTGGTAATGCATATTCCAAATTATGTGTACCTGCACCTGAAAGTGTACTGTAATCAAGACAGGTTCCTGTATCAGGGCAGCCATCAAGTAATGCAATACCTGTATAAGTAGCAGTGGTAGTCATTGAAATAGTAACATAGGTTAATTCAGTTACATCCAATCTATAGATAATGTCTTCGCCACCATCGTAGAATCCTAAACAAGTGTTTGAATAAACATTTATTAATCCACAGTTTGTTTGAGCAGTCTCAGTATATGGAGACATTATAGGCAATGTTACAACTATTGGATTTCCACAATTTGTTCCCAATGGAGCCAAAGCCTGAGTAACAGTTACTGTCCAAGTTTGTAATGTTAAATCTTCTGCAGTAACATCATAAGTTACAGCAGCAGAGAAGTCACGTGCAACACCACTTAATGGGTTTATAGTTGCTAATGGAGAAACTGTAATAGTAGGAGTTAAGCTTGTTAAAGCCGCTGTCCAAGCTACTTCGATTGCCACAGTATGATTTACAGCATCGATTGTTGCTGGACCAGTTTGCTGTGGGAATGAGAAAGTTAAAATGTCATTAGCACTACTTACAGTTATTGCATTTGTAACAGTTACTGTCCATGTCTGTGGAGTTAAGTCTTCAGCAGTAACAGTATATACGAATGGAGCAGTAAAGTCCTGAGCAACTCCAGTTAATGGGTTAATAGTTGCATAAGGAGAAACTGCAATTGTAGGAACCAAACCGTTAAGATTTGCTGCACCAGCAACTTCAATAGCTACAGTGTGGTTAACTGCATCAATGGTAGCTGGACCAGTCTGTTCTGTGAATGAGAATGCTACGATATCGTTAGCTGAAGAAAGTTGTCGAACGATAACATCATCCACAAAAATATTATTACCATAAGCACTTACAGCTTCAAGAATAATGTTATTAGTACCTGCTGGTAATGCATATGTGTATTTATACCAACCATTTGCTGCTACAACAGGAGCTAAGTTTATTGATCTATTAACTGTGCCGAGGAGAGTTGCACCGGTAAGGTTTGGAGCAGAGTTATATCTAACATTTACCAAATCAGCGTTTGCTAAATAACCATTATCTCTGTACATCCAAAATTCCAAAACATAGGTGTTATCTGGAACAATAATAGATGGAGTTGCTAAAATGCCAGCAGTTCCTGAAGAATAGCTAAAGCAGTTAAACTGTGTCATACCTGCTCCACTATGATTTGCAGTTGTTGGAAAACTACCTGAAGTTACTCTACTCCAAGTGCCAGTACCTGTTCCGGCAGTTTTTAAGTTTGTCCAGCAGCTAGGGGCAAATACTGTTCCGTCAAAGCTTTCAGCAAATGGGAAAGTAGTAATTGAACCACAAGCAGTAGTAAATGTTCCAGCTACCCATGTAGATTCATCACCAACACCGCAATTAGCTTGAATATAATAATAATATAAAGTATTAGGTGTTAAAACAGCAGGAGTTGTGTAAGGATTTGTTCCAACTGGAATAATTCCAAAATCACCATTAGCAACAGTTGGGTCAAAATTAACTGTAGATGCTTTGATGTTCCATGCAGTTGCTGCACCGTTTTCTGTCCAATTAATTTGTGCAGATGTTGATAGAATATTGTTTACAAGCAAAGCACTTGGAGCAGGACATGAAAATGGAGTAGTGAAATTTAATGCACCAGCCCAATCTGATAGATTGGTTCCATCACAATTTGAGCGAACCCAAACATAGTAAGCTGTGTTTTGAGTAAGTGATGATAAATTAACTGAAGTAATGCCTGCAGCAGTTACACCAGTTGGAACGGTTGCTCCATCAGGAACTGGCAAAGCAGCAGCGGATACATAATACTCATATCCATTAGCTGGAGCTGAAATTGATGCAGTCCAAGAAACAGTTGCAGTTGTTGCAGTAACAGCACTTGATACAAGAGCAGTTGGAACAACGCAATTAGCTAAGGTTGTAAAGTTCAATGAACCAGCCCAACCAGAGAAATTAACATCGTCACAATTTGCGCGAACCCAAATATAATAACTTGTATTTTCTGTAAGTAAGGATAAATCAACATTAGTGATACCTGCAGCAGTTACTCCAGTAGGAATAGTTGTTCCATCAGGAACTGGTGCAGCAGTTGTTGAAAGGTAATACTGATATCCATTTGCTGGAGGAGTTGGAGGAGCTGTCCATGAAACAGTTGCTGTTGTTGTAGTTAAAGCAGAAGCAACCAATGCTGTAGGCATATCATAACATGGAGGAACTGAAGTTACTTGTAATGTGTAATCTTCAAAAGTTCCATAAATTCCATTATAACAAGCTGTAGCAGGTCCTGCATTGTCATCAGTTCCACCAATACGCATTTTGTAATTACCAATAGGTGTAGTACCTGCGATAACAAAAGAAGCAGCAAGAGTGGTTGGGTCTAGAGCTGTTGATAAACCAGTGTACATTAATTCACCTGCGTCATCAAAGTCAAGGTCATTATTCCAGTCAACCCAAATTTTTGTTCCATAAGTGTATGCTGTTGAATAAGTAATATCAACATTAAGTGTTGAGTATTGCATACCGTCACCAATCATAGCAGAATAATCACCATAATTGTTTGTTTCAGTTAGTGTGGTATTGTTTACAATAGCTGTTTGTCCGAAAGTAACATTAACAATACCATCGCCATCAACAGATGAAGGTGCTGGATTGCAATATCCTGTGTAGAAACTGCTATAACCAGCCCAAGAAGAATAAATTCCTACTCCACACTCAGAACGTACCCAGTAATAATAGGTAGTATTTGCAGATAGCAAAGTTAAATCAGCAGTTGTAACTCCAGCAGCAACAGAACCTGTAGGAACAGTTGCTCCGTCTGGTGCAGTTGTGGATGTTGAAACATAGTAATCATATCCGTTTGCTGGTGCAGATGCAGAAGCAGTCCAAGAAATGGTTGCTGAGTTTGAGGTTAATGCTGAATAAACCAATGCAGATGGTTCGAGACATGATGGTAAAGGTTCGAGTAGGAAGTCATCAAAGCCTATACCATAGGCGCTTGCACCGTTGGATGTAGTTCCTTGAGCAATGATAAAAATTGTTGAATTTGAATTATAAGAAGCAGGAATATCAACAATGTAGTTATACCAACCTGCAGCTGCAACTGTTGGAGCTAAGGTTATATCTGGGAAAATTTCTAACAATTGAGTTGCTCCGGTCAAACTAGGAGTTGTGTTAACATGAAATCTAATTCTATCAGTAGGATCGTTATCAGTATTTCTGTAAATCCAAACATTCATTCTAGCACCTGATGCAGATGTTGTCATGTCTATTGGTTGTGAAAACAATAATGCATCTGAATTAGTCCAAGTTTTGCCCATAAAATATGTGCCATTGTGTGGGCCAGGAACTCCATCATTTGTGGTTGCTCTAGACCAGTTGGTTGTCCCTGTTACTAATGCAGTTGACCAACACGTTGGAATAGCCGCAGATTCGAAAGTTTGTACTACTGTAGGAATTGATTCCGAATTACAAGCTGTAGTAAAAATTACTGATCCTGCCCATGCACTCAAATCACCAACTCCACAGTTTGAACGAACCCAAACATAATAAGTAGTGCTACCTAATAGTGAGACCATATTATAGGTAGTTACACCTGCTAAAACTGATGCTGAAGGAACTGTAGCTCCATCAGGTGCAGTAGCAGAAGTGCTGTAATAAATATCATATCCATTTGCAGGATTTGATGTTGAGGCTGTCCAACTTATTGTAGCTGCGTTGTTTGTAACTGCAGAATAAGCAAGAGCAGTTGGTATAACACATGAAGGAGGATCAAAACCATCAGCACCCAAATCACTTGGAGTTAAAGTACTACGATCTTGACAATCAATATCATTTGCAATCCATGCTTGAGGAGTAAACCCAGCAACAGCATTTACACCAGCTGCATTTACATGCAAATTGCTTGTGCTTGCAAATAGTGGGTCAACTGAAACAGAATTCAAATCTGGAGTAGATGTAATAGCTTGCCATGTTGCAAGTGTGTTGTAATATGTGGCGTTACCACGAGCAATAAAACCAGATGTTCCAATATCGCTAGTAACGAACAAGTCGTTATAATCAGAAACAGATCCTGCTGCTCCAATTGCTGTAGCACTAGTTGAATACCAGCAATAATGTTTTGCAGTTGCTCCCTGAGCAGGGAAAGCATTTACGAAAATATTTCCACGAACTTTTTGAATAGCCGTAGAAGCATTTCCAATTGTAAAACATGATGAAGAATATGTAGGAGATCCGGTTGCTGTTAAATAAACTGAGTTGTTGTCAATTTCAGCTACAGAAGCCGTGACAGTGTTATTAACATAAATACCATAAGCATATACAGTAGCCGTAGCAGCACCTGTAAAAGGTGATTTTACATCAGAAACGAAATTGTTATATATACGAATAGTTGGAGTGCCAATGCTATTAGAAACTTCGATACCAGCAGCTCTACTAGTAGATGTTGTTGATCCCGAATTAGCAACGTCAGTAATTTTATTGTTGTATATTTCATTTGTACCATTATAAGTAGCAAGTAAAATACCAGATGTTACAGCTTGGTTACCCTTAACATTTGTGATGTCGTTATTCCAAATCTTTACAGCATCACAGTTAAGAACATATATACCTCTGGCGGTTACAAATGTAGAGGTAGTTGGGCCAATGTTAAAGATAGTATTTCTAGCAGCACAAGTACTTGTTCCTATTTCACAAGAATTATCACGGTATGTTGCATTACCAGCAAGATAAATACCATTTGTTGCATTCTGAATGGTCAAATCATAGTATTTATTGTAACTGTTGGCACCAGTTGCATTTGTTGGCGCAGTTGCAACATTTTGATAAATACCTGCACAAGTAGAAGTTGTGTTATTTCTGTTTAGATTAATCGAAAGATTTCTAATAATATTATTTTGTGCACCATCAGTAGCTGAAGCATTACGGATATAATATCCATATTCAACAACAGTTACAGCATTTGCATTAATATCAATTCCGTCAAATGTAATATAGTCTCCACCAGCAATTGTAATACCGGCATCATTAGTTGCACCGGATCCTGTGGGAGTAATAACAGGATTTGCAGCTACTCCTAATTTAGCAAATGTTATTGTGTTAGCAATAGTTCCAGTTGCAGTGATAATTGGTGTGTTTTCAGCAAAAGTCTGACCAGCTGTTACGTTAAAAGTAACTGCTGCACTTACACCAGCAACATTTAATGCAGTGATTGCATCGGTAAAGCTTGCAAAATTATCAGATCCGTCATGCATCAGAGGACTTGATGTTGGTAAAGTATTATTGATTGTATATATTCCAGCAAAAGGTGTTGGAGGTAATTGAGATGTTAATTGAATATTATCAATTGCAACAGCAGCATGCGGAGCAACTCCGTCTCCTTTCCATGATAAAACCAATCTTTGAGTTGTGCCTGCAGCAGATGCAGGAACTGTAATTGTAACCAAAGTCCATGTTGTTGCAGCATCATAACCAGCTGTAACACCAATTTGACCAGCAGCCAATTGTGTTCCGGCAACAGGTGTTGTTGTCGTTGGAACTAAAAATGCTTTCAGAAAATCATAAGTCAAATCTGTAGCACTTAATTTGTAATAAAAAGACAATGTTATGAGAGACTCTCCTGCTGGAAAAGTTACATCTCGGTAGATATGGTTAACAGCAGCAGTTGCTGTTCCAGCCCAAGTTGTTCCATTCCATGAATATGCGCAGTTTGAGCCTGCATATACAACAGGCAAAGTGCCAGCTGTTAAAACATTTGTGGCACCATTAACCTCAGACCAATTGTTGAGAGCAAGTGTACCACCTGTTTCAAATCCTCCATCTCCAGTGGGAGAAATAAGGACTGTTTGCCCCCACGTGAGCATGCTCAGCATGAGTGCAATGAAAAGAAATAAACCTTTTTTCATATTACATAAATTTAGTTAATAAAAATTTCCAAATCAAACGATAATCAATCGGTAAAAATACGGGATAATCCGATACAAACATAATTTTTTTATCACAAATGGATGCTTTTCAGACGAACTAATATTATTTTACTGCCCAATATAGTTTAATTTGCTTGATAAACAGACTCTTAGCAAAATTGTTAAAAAAAACTTAAATTATTTTCAATAAAATTTTACAGGCAATTGTTAATAAGTTTTTCTCGTTTTGGGTGATTTTTATCATGAATTTGCTGAACGCAAAACTGAATTCATTCTTGTTTTTCCGTCGTACGCAAGCTTGTTTTCAAAATAAAAACACTACCCACAATTACTGGAATAACAATGTTAATTATATAGACCAATAATGACGTAAGACCTATGGCCGTGTGATTAACAGTGAATAATCCAATAAAAATTACTGCAAACGAAAGCCTAACTCCAATTTCGGCTGCAGAAATGTTCGGAATTACATGAATAGCTAGATACATAGACGATATTGCTGCAAAGGCATTTAGTAAACTTATTTCAATTCCAAAAAAGCTAAGCGAAAGGTAGAATTGAAAACTAAATACAGCATATCTGGCAAAACTCAAAAATAGAGTGGTTATTTTGTCTTTTGACGAAATTTCTGAAGATGGCATAAACCCAATAAGTACTTTTTGAAGAAATCGAATCTTGATGAGCTTTTTAAGAAAAATATTATAGTTAAAGAATACTAGATTGCAAATTATTATCAAACTAATTGACGAAACAAAAATTAGTATATTAATGCCAAGATTAATAGAGTCTCCTGATATGCCTTTTACGAATAGGTAACTTATTCCACAGATTCCAATTATAAGGGTTGTAATCATCTGAGCAAGGTCGCCAAATAGTGTGAGTGTTGTTGCCTCTTGTCTATTATTGGGTTTTACAAATAATATCCTTCCGCCAAACTCGCCAATACGGTTTGGAGTTATTGTACCAGCAGTAACTCCAGTCCATACTGCTTTAAATGCATTAGAAAATGAAATGTTTTCGATTTTTTTAATGAGAATTCTCCACTTTAGTGCCTCCAATCCCCAATTCACGAACATTAAAATGAGGATAATAAATAATGTAAAATACCTGCTTAATGAAACGTTCTTAAAATATTCGGGAAATGTTTCTAAGTCTGGGGATCTCGAAATTTTTATAATCACAAATCCCCAAGATAGTATGATTATCAAAATTTTTAAGGCAATAATCAGTGCCTTCTTGGTTTTGATTTTTGAGAATTGAGACACGATTATCGGCTCTTATTAATAATAGGTATCAAAAAGAAGGAAATCAAGCCCATAAATATGAGCAAGAGAGTTTGCAGACTATGAACTATTAGTGCGAATCCTGCAGCTTCATTTTGAGGAATGCCATAAATTATTAAAGTTTGAATTATCATAAAATGATAAGCCCCCATTCCATTTGGTGCGGGAGCTACCATTCCGAAACTTCCAGCAACAAAAAGTGTTAGTGCTGCAAAAATGTTAAGTTTATCAAATCCATCAAATGCGAAAAAGCATACGTAGAGCATCAAAAAATACATTGTCCAAATAAAGAAGGAGTGGAATATGAATAAACCTGGCCTTTTGAGATTCTTCAAACTAATAATTCCTTGCCAGAAGTTATTTATAAATAAACTTATTCTTGAGAAAATCTTAATGTGATTGTATTTTCCCTTTGCAATTTTTATAGTAAAATATATTCCTATTGCGGCAATAATTACCAAGCTTGCAATAACTGGAAATGAGAGAACCATTTCTAATTTAGTTCCAAAATCGGGATTCTGGGAAAGGAATTTGGCAATTTCGCCTGATTGTAAAAATATTGCTGCTACAGTGAAAAATAAAAGCATGACAACATCAACAAGTCTTTCGCTTACCATTGTGCCAAGCACTTTTGAGAAATTTATTTTATCATATTTGGAAACTACAGCACAGCGGGTAACCTCTCCAAGTCTTGGTATAGCAATGTTGGCAAAATATCCGTTCATAACTGCAAGAAATGTGTTCGAAAATCGTGTTTTCTCGCCATTAGACTCAAGCAATTGCTGCCATCTTAATGTACGGCTAATGTGGCTAAGTAAACCCATAAATATCATGAGAATAAACCAAGCATAATTTAACTCTGGCAACTTCTTTATAAGCATTGCAAAGTCAAAATCCCGATATACAAGATAGAAGAGGAATATTCCTATCGAAGCAAAAATTGCAACCTTTAAAATATCTTTTACTGTCTTATTCAATATAATAATCTTAAAGTACAAAGATAGTATTTGTTTGGTTTACTTGATTTTTATTCTGTACTTTGCAAAATGATAAAAGCAAAAAAACATCTTGGTCAACATTTCCTTTCTGATAAGAATATAGCTGGAAAAATTTCGGATTCTCTTCTTAATCCATCTGGTCTTCCAGTTCTTGAAATTGGACCTGGTACAGGTATTCTTACAAATGAGCTCTTAAAACGCGATTTTAAACTTAGCTTAATAGAAATAGATATCGAATCTGTCGAATATTTAAAAGAAAATTACACCGACAAGTTTGTTTTGATTCATGGTGATTTCCTAAAGATTAATCTCGATGATATTTGCAAAGACGAGTTCTGTGTGATAGGTAATTTTCCATACAATATTTCATCCCAGATTTTCTTTAGGATGATGGAAAACAAAGAACGAATTCCAGAGTTAGTATGCATGATTCAAAAGGAAGTTGCTGAACGCATGGCTTCAGTGCACGGTAACAAAACCTATGGAATTATGAGCGTTTTTGTTCAGTTATTTTACAAAATCGAATATTTATTTACTGTAAACGAAAATGTTTTTATTCCGCCGCCTAAAGTAAAGTCGGGCGTGATAAGATTAACCAGATATCGCGAGAAACTCGAAGATGTTGATGAAAAGAAACTCTTTCAGGTCATAAAAATGGCGTTTAATCAGAGACGAAAAACTATACGCAATTCCGTTAAAGGAATGATAACAGAGAAAACAGATTTGAGCCATCCTTTTTTTGCGTTGCGACCTGAGCAATTAAGTCCTAGCGATTTTGTTATTCTTACAAATTTATTGTCGGAATAAATTGTCTCGGATATAGGTCGTTTTATAAAAGATATTTTAAATTTGCAAACAAACTAAGTGCATGGCAGTAGAATTAAATAGGGAGTTATTTGTAAGCCTAAAAGCATGTATCGAATTACAGGATAGTCAGCGAGCTCTCGAGTTAATGGATGATTTGCATCCTGCTGATATCGCTGAAATGGTTGAGGAGCTTGATGCTGATGATGCCAAATTTTTGATTTTGCTTCTCGATTCTGAAATAGCTGCCGATGTAATTGTAGAACTTGAAGATGACGATCGCGAAAGGCTTCTTCAGGTAATACCAAACGAGTTTATTGCAAAACAGCTTATCGGCCAAATGGAATCGGACGATGCGGCTGATATTCTTGGAGACCTCGACGATGAGAAAATAGATGATATTTTGTCTCACCTCACTGACCACGAGCAGGCAGGCGATATTGTTGATCTTTTGAATTATGATGAAGATACTGCCGGCGGTCTTATGGCAAAAGAACTCGTTGCAATAAACGAAAATCTTACTGTTAAACAGGCATTAGGAGAATTGAGAGATCAGGCGGATGGTATCGATGAAATCTATTACTTATACGTTATTGATGATAATCGCAAACTTAAAGGGATTATCAAACTAAAGGATTTACTATTTAGTTCCACTAATCAAAGAATTGGAACACTTGTCGATCCAGATATTATCTCTGTAAAGACTGATACAGATGGTGAAGAAGTAGCACAGATAATGGAAAAATATGACCTTGTTGCCGTACCTGTTGTTGATGGTATTGGAAGGCTCGTAGGGAGAATTACAATTGATGACGTTGTTGATGTAATTCGTGAAGAAGCAGAAGAAGATTATCAGTTAATGTCTGGTATTACTCAGGATGTTGACTTCTCAGATAATGTTGTTCGGCAGTCTCGATCGAGAATTCCGTGGCTGATTATTGGTATGGTGGGTGGTGTTGCTGGTTCGCTAATTCTTGGAATATTTGAAGATGATATTGAAAGATATGCTGTGCTCGCAATGTTTTTACCTCTGATTGTTGCAACCGCCGGAAATGCTGGTGTGCAATCGTCAGCTATTGTTGTTCAAGGTTTGGCTAGTGGGGATATTGACCTTAGTAGTATGTCTGGAAAATTATGGAAAGAGTTTAAAGTGGGTTTACTAAATGGTCTTGTTTGTTCTGCAATTATTTTTCTTTATAATCTGATATTCTCTGGAAATTTTGCTCTTACAATCACAGTCAGTCTGGCTATGTTCTCGGTGATAGTTTTTGCAACGGTTTTTGGTACTTTTATACCTCTGGTCTTAAATAAAATCAAAATTGACCCTGCTATTGCTACTGGCCCATTTATTACTACATCAAACGATATCATTGGGATTTTGATTTATTTAGTTATTGCTAGAGGTGTCTTTGGTTATTTCTTTTAAAATCTATTTTATGAAAAAGTTACTTTTTGCTGTTGCTCTTTTTGCATATTCTTATGCAGGGTTTGCTCAATCTATGGACTACACTAAACATATAATTAATGAGTTGTGCTCAGCAAAATATTTCGGACGTGGTTATGTTAATCATGGTGATAGCATCGCTGCTGTTTTTCTTGAGAAAGAGTTTGATATGATTGGCCTTCAGAAATTCGGCACATCGTATTATCAGGAATACAAAACTGATATTAATAGATTTCTAGAATTGCCAGATTTTGGTTTTGGTGATAGTCTTCTAATGCCAGCGAAAGATTATATTGTAATTCCTTCATCTCCAGAAGTTGATGGTCAATTCAAAATAGAATGGATAACTAAAACAACATTGACAAATCAATGGGTGCTACGTCATTTTTTAAGCGCTGATCATTCAAATTCATTTATTTGCATCGATTCCACCGAACTTAATAATCCAGATCTTTATGCTTTTGCAAATACAATCTTTGCAAAGAATTACATTAATGCAAAAGGTGTAATTGAAGGTACAGGACGATTGAAATTTACTGCACGCACAAAAATAAATGAATATGTAAGCATACAGATTAAACCAGAAATGATTAATCGGAAAGCAGATTCTGTTTATGTGAGAATAAAAAATGATTTTGTGAAGGATTATGCTAACCGAAATATTGTGGGATTTATCCCTGGGAAAAGCGATTCGATTGTTTTTATTGCTGCACATTACGATCATCTTGGTATGATGGGAAATATTATGTATCCCGGAGCTAACGACAATGCTAGTGGTGTTTCGATGGTTCTAAATCTGGCAAAAAAATACGCAAAAGAAAAGAAACCAGAATACACAATGGTTTTTGCTCTGTTTAGCGGCGAGGAAGCAGGTTTGCTTGGCTCTGAATATATGGCGGCAAATTCACCTTTTGATTTGTCAAAAGTTAAGGTAATGCTTAACTTTGATATGGTTGGAACTGGCGACGAAGGTATTTATATGTTTAATGCCAAAGAGTATCCACATATTGAATCTATGATGAACGAAATGAATAAAGATAAAGAATATTTTGATGTTATGACCTGCACTGGTGCTACTTGGTCGAGCGATCACGCTTCGTTTTTTGACAAAGGCGTAAATGCTGTTTTCGTTTATACTGACGGTAATAATAATAGTTATCATCAACCCGAGGATGTGCCCGAAGATGTGAATTTAGCTGAGTATCAGGATTTGTTCCGATTTATTATTGATTTTGTAGAAAAATTGGATTAAAAATATTAGTTGTATTGTAAATTGATTTATTAAATTTGCATGAATTGTATTAATTAAACTTAACCTTACGATTATGAAAGAAAAAATTGCATTATTTGGTGTACTTGCAGCTATGGTCATAGTATTGTTTTCCTGTAATGGAAAATCAAATGCTGAAAAAGAGATTATTACTAAGAAAATTATGTATGATGTCTCAATTGTTAATGAGGATTTAAAAACAGACGAAGATTTTAAAAGAGATTGGTTCTGGCTTAATATTCCTGATGTTGACCTAGATAAATTGATTACAAAATTATTTGATGATGTTAAAGATGGCAAAGTTAAATCTTATAAGTATGATTTAACTGGTGACTATGAAACATTTGAGGTTATTCCAGAAGACCAGCTTAAAAATAATTTTGAAAAAGAATGGTATGTCTTTGACTATGTAAATGTAAAAGTTGATTCAACTGGTAATGTAGGCGAACCAGGAAAAATTCCTTTGAAAAGAGAATATATTAAGGAACTCCGTTTCCTCGAAGAATGGTATTTCGAAGGTGATGAATTTTGTAAAAGAGTAATCGCAGTAGCTCCAATTTTTGTTTACGAAGTTCCAGGACAATCCAAGGGAATTAATATCTTGTATTGGGTTTATATGAAAGATTTGAAAAAGTAATTTAGGAATATTAATCCTTTTAAATAAACAATTATATCGCTGCGAGCAAATGTTTGCAGCGATGTTTTTTTAGATTTCAGAAAATGAGTTTTTCAGGAAAGATGTTTGTGACAGACTTTGACGGCACACTTGCTGATGATAGCAGTGTTGTGTCTATGCAAGCGATTTCGCAACTCGAAATTCTTAAAGATAAAGGGGTACTCAGAGTACTCGCAACTGGGAGAAGTCTGTTTTCACTTAATAAAATTGTTAAACCTGATTTTCCGATAGATTATCTTGTTTTCTCTTCTGGGATTGGTGTTTACGATTGGAAGAATAAGGTTTTACTTCAAGAAAATGTAATTGATGAAACAAAAACCAGTGAGATTTACGATTATCTTGTAGAAAAAAAATACGACTTTATGGTACAATTGCCTGTACCGCAAAATCACTATTTTCATCATTTTAGTTCGCCAAATCCTGGTTCCGATTTTTTATCACGGATAAGTTATTATGAATCGCATGGAGTTGGATTTGTAGAAAACTGCCCCAATACTGCATCTCAGTTTGTTGTGATATGTTCGGAAGAGTTAAATCAACTTGCCGAAATAAGCGAAAGATTCAAGTATGCAAAGGTAATAAGGGCAACTAGTCCACTCGACAGAAAATCGTTATGGATAGAGATATTGCCTTTTGGAATTTCGAAGGCTTCTGGTATTGAATTTCTGCGCAAGCGATACGATATAGATTTAAATAATATTGTAACTGTAGGGAACGATTATTACGATCTTGATATGCTAAGATATTCCATTCCTAAGAACTCTTATGTCGTTTCAAATGCCCCAAAAGAAATAAGGTCCTAATTCAAAATTATTGAATCGAACCTTAATAATGGCGTAGCAAAACTAATAGAAAAACTCTACTAGTCGAATTTTACTGTAGGAGCTTCATCAGCACCTTCTTTAGCTTTAAAGTATGCTCTTTCTTTAAAACCATACATTTTAGCAAATAAATTTCTTGGGAATTTTAATACAAGCACGTTGTATGCTTTTACAGTAGTATTAAATTCATCTCTACGTAAAATAATGTCGCTTTCAATTACCTTAAGTTCATTTTGTAAATCAAGGAAATTTTGATTGGCTTGCAATTGTGGATATGCTTCAACACTCACCATTAATCTGCTCAAAGCACCAGTAAGTTCATCCTGAGCAGCATCAAAGGCAGCAATATTTTCCTCAGTAAGATTGTCACCATCAAGATTTATTGATGTGGCTTTTGATCTTGCTTCAGTAACAGCGGTAAATGTTTCTTGCTCATGATTGGCATATCCCTGCACAGTTGCTACAAGATTCGGAATTAAATCCATACGTTTTTGATAAGCGTTTTCAACATCAGACCATGAGTTTTTTACAGTCTCATTTGCATCGATGCATTTGTTGTAAGACGAAAATGCATACCAGCCAATCCATAATAATATCAGGCTTAATCCGATAATCAATGGCAATCCAAATACAGTAAATGCTAAACAGCCTTTACCTTTAACTTTAGGTTCATTTTGTGTTGTATTCATAGTTTTTTCTTTTTTTACAAAGATATAAAAATAATAAAACAAAAAAATCTGGCATTTGTTTTTTTACCTTTTAATAAACTGTCATGCTAATTGCTGAAATACTCATCAACAGTGAGATTGTTTAGAAAGTTATCAAAGTTTAGTTTTTGTTAAATCTGATTTTAAGCTGAGATTTATACTCGGAACCATTTATTAAGCATATTAGATGCTAGGGTTTTATTGTGAAATTATACGTAGAGTTCGATTTAGATGAAATAAATACAAAGAATCACAACTTTAATATCGCAGTTGTGACATGTTTCAATTTATTTAGACCGCTTACAAATTAAAAAAAAATGTTTTAAAACCTATTGACATCGGCTCAATAATAATATATTTGCTCTCTGAACTATTATTAGTTAAAAATTTAACAAACAAATTAAATACTAAAGCTTAACAGAATGAATGGTCAATTAGAAATGATTATCAAGAAGTATGGCTCGGACAAAAACAGACTTATGGACATTCTATTGGATGTGCAGTCTGAGTTCGGTTATATCTCGAAGGAAGCGACACAAGGTGTTGCTGATGAGCTAAAAATGGCAGTTGTAGATGTTGAACAAACTTTGACATTTTACCATTTCTTCAGCCAGAAATCAAAAGGCAAAAACACTGTGTATCTTAACGATAGCGCAGTAGCTTGTATGATGGGCAGAGAAGATGTGATGAAAGCGTTTGAAGAAGCAGCCGGATGCAAATTTGGTGAGAACACTGCAGACGGTAAGATTGGTTTATACAATACTGCTTGTATTGGTATGAACGATCAAGAACCTGCTGCTATCATCAATGGTAAGGTATTTACAAAACTCACTCCAGCCGTAGCAAAACAAATTGTTGCAGGACTGAAGGAGGGTAAAAATGTAAAAGATCTTTATCACCTAGGTATGGGCGATGGCAAAAACGCATCAGGCGAAGTTATGTCTATGGTTCGTAACAACATCAAGAAAGCAGGTCAAGTAATTCTTAATGAATATACTGCTGGCAAAGCTTTAAAAACTAAATTAACATCAATGCAACCTAAAGATGTAATTGATGAAGTAAAAAAATCAAGCATTCGTGGACGCGGTGGTGCAGGTTTCCCTACAGGATTAAAATGGGATTTCTGTTCAAAATCTGCTGGTACCAAACGCTATGTTCTTTGCAACGCTGACGAAGGCGAACCAGGAACATTTAAAGACAGAGTTTTACTTACCGAACGTCCTGAAATGATGTTTGATGGTATGGCAATCGCTGCTTATGCTGTTGGTGCTGACGAAGGTATTCTTTATTTAAGATACGAATACAAATATTTAGAAACTTATCTAGAGAAAGTACTTGCTGATGCAAGAAAAGACAATAGACTTGGTTCTAATATTGCTGGTATTGCTGGTTTTAATTTTGATATTAGAATTCAATTCGGTGCTGGCGCTTATATCTGCGGTGAAGAAACTGCTCTTATCGAATCATGTGAAGGTAAACGCGGTGAGCCAAGAGATAAACCACCTTTCCCAGTTGAAAAAGGTTACCTCTGCATGCCAACAATTATCAATAATGTTGAAACTTTCTGCGCTGTTACTAGAATCGTTGAAAATGGCGGCGAATGGTACAGAAAAATGGGTACTGATGAATCAACAGGTACAAAATTATTAAGTATCTCTGGCGATTGTGCTGAACCTGGTGTTTATGAAATAGAATGGGGAATGACAATCAACCAAATGCTTGAGATGGTTGGTGCAAAGGACGTTCAGGGTGTTCAGGTTAGTGGACCTTCTGGTCAACTCATCGGTCCAAAAGACTTCGGCAGAAAAATTTGCTACGGTGACCTCGGAACTGGCGGTTCAATGATAGTTATGGGCAAAAACCGTGATATGTTAAAAGAATTAGTTCTTAACTTTATGGAATTCTTTATCGAAGAATCTTGCGGATCTTGTACTACTTGCCGCATTATTCCTAAAATGATGAAAGATAAACTCGTAAAGATTATCAATGGTAAAGGCGTAATGAGCGATATCGCTGATCTTGAAGATTGGGCTAAACTTCCTCCAGTTAGTCGTTGTGGACTTGGACAAACTGCAGCTAACCCAATTGCTACAAGTATCAAGAATTTTAGAGAGCAATACGAAGTAAGACTGCAAAAAGGTGTTGAATTCGATATGGGATTCAATATGGCAAATGCTGTTAAAGCTTCTTGCGCTTATGTAGGCAGAGTTCCTAATGTGCATGAATAATTAATTACAAGAACATTAAAGAAAGAATTATGAGCGAAATAATTAAAATAACAATAGACGGTAAAGAAATCGAAGCTAAAAAAGGACAGATGATCCTTGAAGCTGCCGTCAGTAATGGAATTTTTATTCCTACTCTATGCGCATTTGATGGAATCAAACCTAAAGCTTCCTGTAGAATATGCACAGTAAAAGTAAATGGTAGAGCAATGACAGCTTGTACTACTCCTGTTTCTGAAGGAATGGTAGTTGAAAACAATACTCCTGGAATTAGCGAAATCAGAAAAGCAATCATCGAAGCGATTTTTGTTGAAGGAAATCATTTTTGCCCATCTTGCGAAAAGAGCGGAAACTGCGAATTGCAGGCTCTCGGATATCGCTACCAAATGATGGTTCCAAGATTCCCATACTACTTCCCACAAAGACCAGTAGATGCAAAAAATCCTAAACTTTTACTCGACACTAACAGATGTATTCTTTGCATGAGATGCGTTAGAGGTCTAAAAGATGCTAACGGACAAAGTATGTTTGCAATGAAATATAGAGGCGTTCACGCTGAGATAGTAATTGATCATGCTGTTTGTGCTAACATTTCTGACGAAATGGCTATGAAAGCCATGAATATTTGCCCGGTAGGCGTTATTATCAGAAAAGAAAAAGGTTTTGACGAAGCAATCGGAACCAGAAAGTATGATAAAAAGGTTATCGGTCATGAAATTGAAAATAAATTTAACCTTGGAGGTAATTAGTAATGGGTAAAGCGATAGTTGCTACGACATCACTAGCGGGATGCTTTGGATGTCATATGTCTATTCTCGATATAGATGAAAGAATTCTTGACTTAATTGAGTTAGTCGAATTTAATAAATCACCAATTGATGATATTAAAACATTTACCAAACAATGTGATGTTGGTATTATTGAAGGTGGTTGCTGTAATAGCGAAAATGTTCACGTATTAAAAGAGTTCCGTAAGAATTGCAAAATTCTAATCTCTTTAGGTGAATGTGCAATCATGGGTGGTTTGCCAGCTTTAAGAAACGGTATTCCAGTTGAAGACTGTATTAGAGAAGCATATCTTGACGGACCAACAGTAACTTTAAACAAAGAAGGTATTTTACCTAACGATGATGAGTTACCAATGATTCTTGACAG
>CAZOHR010000038.1:0-17279 GCA_964579045.1 uncultured Bacteroidales bacterium
TGCAATTGCGAGCCTAGATTCTGTAACTGTATCCATTGCTGCTGAGACAATCGGAGTATTTATAACTATATTTCTGGAGAACCGAGATTTTAAACTTACTTCGTAAGGTAATACCTCCGAATAAGCTGGAATTAGCAAAACGTCATCAAATGTAAGTCCTTCGAGTATGATTTTTCCTGAATCTTTCATTAGTTTATGTTTTAAACAAAAATTTTACGAAAGTACATCTTTTTGCAGTTTTGTCAAAGACTTTTTTTAAATTTGTGAAAATAAGATTGTAATACTTTTGTTATATTGATATAAGCGGCTGAATAACAGCGTTTGGTAAGTTAAAACTATATAATTTGAGCAGATATAGAGAAATATTATTAAAATATTGGGGCTACGACAAATTCAGAGATTTACAAGAAGAGATTGTCGAATCTATTGCCGCTGGTAAAGACACCCTAGGTTTAATGCCTACTGGAGGTGGAAAGTCAATTACTTTTCAAGTATTCAGCCTTGCAAATCCGGGTGTATGCTTAGTAGTTACACCTCTTATCGCCTTGATGAAAGATCAAGTCGAAAACCTACAAAAAAGAAAAATTAAAGCTGCTGCTATTTACTCTGGAATGACAAAATCGGAAATTGAAGTTGCTCTTAACAATGTTTGTAATGGTGACTATAAGTTTCTATACCTATCACCCGAAAGACTCAAAAACTTTTATTTTAGAGAGCGTCTTCAGAGCATGACAGTAAATCTTATTTGTGTTGACGAAGCTCATTGCATATCTCAATGGGGTTACGATTTCCGCCCATCATATCTAGAGATTGCTGAAATACGAGCTCAACTACCCGATGTTCCGATCTTGGCATTAACAGCTACGGCTACACCAAAAGTAGTAGAAGATATTCAAGAAAAACTCTGTTTTAAGGAGAAAAATCTACTTCAAAAAAGTTTCGAACGTAAGAATCTGGTATACTATGTTATAAACACCGAGGACAAGGTTAAACAATTGTTTAAACTTATTACAAAAGTTGATGGTAGTGCAGTTATATATGTTCGTAATCGTCGAAAAACTCAAGAATATGCCTTATTAATGCAGAAGTACAATATTTCTGCAGACTTTTATCATGCTGGTCTTGACGCTAAAACACGAGCCGAAAAGCAGGCTGCATGGCAAAAGGGCACATTGAGAATTATGGTATGTACAAATGCTTTTGGCATGGGTATCGACAAACCGGATGTAAGGCTTGTTATTCATCTCGATTTACCCGATTCGCCCGAGGCATATTTTCAAGAAGCAGGACGAGCAGGACGAGATGGCAAAAAAGCATGGGCTTTCCTAATTACAAATACTGCCGATAAAGCTCAAATTAAGAAAAACATTACCACGTCTTTCCCTGAACTCCAAAGAGTAATAGAAGTTTATAATTCCATCTGTAATTACCTCGAAATTCCTTATGGTGCTGCAAAAGATGCTGAATTCCCATTTGACATGTTTGATTTTGCAAAAAACTTTAAAATTGACGTTCTAACAACATACAATTCTATTAAAATCCTCGAAGCTACTGGCTTGGTTTCATACTCTGAGGATGCGAATTCAACTTCAAGGATTTTATTTACTGTTAATAGAGAAGATTTATATCGTTTTCAAGTTGAAAATGCAAAACTCGACGACTTTATAAAAATGCTTTTACGCACCTACACTGGTATTTTCAACGACTTTATTAATATTAGTGAAGAGTATCTCGCGAAGAAAGCTGGTGTTAGTACCGAAACGATTGTAAATTTGTTAAAACTAATTCAACAATACAAAATCATAAGATATATTCCGCGTATAAATAAACCACTTATTCACTTTCTTACCGAGAGATTAGAAGACAAAGCTATTTTGTTTAATAAGAAAGACTTGGATACACGTAAGGAAAGAACACTTGAAAGGCTCGAAGCCATGTTACTATATGCCGAAAGCACAAATAAATGTAGAAGTCAACAGCTACTTGCATATTTTGGCGAGAATGATGTTGATCGTTGTGGGAGCTGCGATGTGTGTTCACGAAGAAACGAATTAAACCTTAGTAAATATGAATTTGATATTATTTTGGCGCACATTAAAAATATTGTTAATTTAGAGCCTTGTTTACTTAACGATTTAGTCGACAAAATTGATAGTGATGAATCAAAGATTATTAAGGTAATTCAATGGTTATTTGAAAACAAAAAAATTAGATACAATGATGAACAAAAATTACAGTGGATTAAGGACTAAACTCAGCAGCATTGCTGTTGTTTCGCTAATTGCAGTTTTAGGATTTGGTGCATTTTCATGCGCTTCGAGCGAAATTGCTGATTCAAAAGATGTAAATCAAGCAAAAATTCACATGAGCTATTCAGTAGTTTACGATGCCTCAGTGAGTGATTCGTACACTGCAACTGCTCAATTTCGTTTTGGAGGAAGCAAAGGAACGACTCTAAGATTATCAGAACCAAGTAAAGTTTTTATTAATGACGAGGAGATGAACGAAAACTCAGATTCTTTCAGTGGTTGCTATTACCAAAATAGTATCTCAGGTAAATCAGGATTCACCTTTTTGTTTATCGATACTGAGAAAAAAGAATATGTAAATAAAGCAAAAATTAACTCTGTTGAAATAGCTCCTATTGATATTATAGACGCAGATAAGAAAACTGTAATTCATTTTAAAGGATTGCCTCTAGAAGCAAACGAAACTGTTTCTGTGGTAATTGAAGACAACGAAGGCAATCGCGCTGATGCAAGTTCTGATATTTTAGGCAGCGACAATATTGTTGTCTTACCAGAAAATATGCAATCTCTCGTTGCGGGCAAGGCCGAAGTGCAGATTACTAGGTCGAAAAATTTTGATCTTGAGCAAAAAGCTGATGAGGGAGGAAATTTTTATGTCGAATACAAATCTGAGAAAATATCCGTTACTGTAAAGAAGATTGCAGTTGCAAAACCTGTTGAATAACTTTGGAAATCGAAAAGATGAAAAGAAAACAAATAGTAATACTTATAATAATTGTTGGTCTATCGCAAATTCTAATATTTTGCGGCAAATCGGACACTGATATAGTTTGGGAAACAGATGTCTTGGGATACTGGACACCAATTGGAACGGACTACCAGCCTGTATTGGATATGCCAACATATAAATTCGACGCTAATAGTCGTGGAGCGTCATATTATGCTCCTTTCGAAGCAAAAGACAGTTTTAGTTGGGAAATTAAAAGAAGCCAGCTTAAAATTTATTACGACAACGCTCCTACTTACTATATCGGCTATGATAAATACAATAGTAGAAGTCTCTTCAAGATAAAATCAGTTAATGACACGTCTATCTCTGTGATTCAATTCTACAGTACTGGCTATCAGAAAGATTACTATTTGAGAAAAACTGGTTGGGAAGAAGAGGAAGAAGAAGAATTCTAGCAATATTGTTAGTTTTATGTTTTAAAATACATAAAAATACTCCAACAGTTTGAAATATCTTTTATATAATTGTACCAAACAAAATAAGTAAAATTATTATGAATACACCTGTAAATGTAGATGTGGTCAATGCTGAAATTGAAAAATCTGGATTAAAAGATTTAGGCAAAGCTACAATTCGCGAAATAGTTGGCTTGGTTAATAAAATCCAGAATGAGTCAGGCGTTAAATTTATGCGCATGGAAATGGGCGTACCAGGTTTAAACCCACCTCAAATTGGTATTGATGCTGAAATTGAAGCCTTGAAAAAAGGTGTTGCGTCCGACTATCCAATGGTTGATGGCGTAAAAGAATTAAAGTTTGAAGCATCACGGTTTATTAAAAACTTTATGGGTATTGATGTTAGTGCCGAAGCCTGTATTCCAACTGTTGGTTCTATGCAAGGGGCATACGCATCATTTCTTATGTGCTCAAATATCGATGCTGTTAAAGACACTGCATTATTTATCGACCCAGGTTTTCCTGTACAGAAGCAGCAATTTCTAGTATTGGGACATAAATTTGCAAGTTTTGATGTTTATAATTTTCGTGGAGAGGCTTTAAGAGAAAAACTTGAATCTTTTTTGTCGCAAGGTAATATTAACTCAATTATTTATTCAAATCCTAATAACCCAAGTTGGATTTGCTTTACCGAAGAGGAATTAAAAATCATCGGTGAAATGGCAAATAAATATGATACAATAGTAATTGAGGACCTCGCGTACTTCGGTATGGACTTCCGTCGCGATTTGTACCACCCTGGCCAAGCTCCATATCAGGCATCTGTAGCAAATTATACCGATAATTATATTTTACTAATCTCTGGATCTAAGGCTTTCAGTTATGCAGGACAGCGTATTGCTGTTGTAGCAATTTCGGATAAAATTTACAACAGATCTTATCCTAATTTAAAAGCCAGATTTGGTTGGGAGAAATTCGGATATACCTTTGTACTTAGAATTATCTATGCATTAAGCTCAGGTGCTGGCCATTCCTCTCAATACGCATTAGCTGCAATGCTAAAAGCTGCTAACGATGGCACATTCAATTTTATTGAAGAGGTTAAAGAATACGGCAAAAGAGCACATTTAATGAAAAAGATGTTTACTGATGCTGGCTTTAGAATAGTTTATGACAAAGATCTTGACGAAGAAATTGCCGATGGATTTTACTTTACTATCTCTTTCCCAGGATTAACTGGTGGGGAACTAGTAAAAGAACTTTTATATTATGGTATCAGTGCAATCTCTTTGGACAATACTGGCAGTCAGCGTAAAGAAGGCCTACGTGCTTGCGTTTCGCAATTGACAGACGAAAGAATGCCAATTCTCCAAGAAAGACTTCAGATATTTAAGATTAACCATCAGTAAATCTGCAATGGGACTTACAATTCAGACTCAGAATCCTGACATCGCAAATATACAAACCTTACTGACGGGGGCTTTGCCAGATACTAAGGTAAAGGTATTGAACCGCAAGACAATTATGGTTTCGCAAGGAAAAGTGATGTCAATTGTGCGTCTAAGTAAGAATAGTATTAAAATTCAGGGCGATTTAAACACAAAAGACCCCGTGAATCTAGTTCTCATTGTATTAGGAGTTATATTAGGTCTGATTGGTGTCTTCTTTATTTTTGGAATTCTATATATTATCTATTTCAAATCACTGAAAAGACTCCGTCACGAAGTATATTCGACTTTAGGTGGTGCTTAAAATGTATGATATTGAAAAATACATAAAAGCATTTGATATTTATTGCAATAGTTTTGTAGTTAATTGCAAGTCCGATAACACAATCCAGAACTTAAATCTAAAGATTGTGCACAGCAAGAATGTGCTAATGCATTGTGAGAATATCGCAAAATCTGAGAATCTAAATGATGAAGAATATTTCATAGCCCAGCTTTGTGGATTGTTCCATGATATAGGCAGGTTTGAGCAATTCACCACATATAATACCTTTCGTGATGACGATTCCATCTACCACGGAGCACTTGGAGCAGAAGTCTTGGAAAAGGAAGGATTTTTATCCGACTTAGATATTCGTACTCAGGGAATTGTAATTAAAGCTATTCTTAATCATGGTCTTATTGCAATTCCACAAAACACTGTTGGTGACGAATTATATTTCTCAAAACTTGTGAGAGATGCCGATAAAGCTGATATTTTTGGGATTGTGGCTAAGTATTATCACAGCAGTGGTCCACGAAATATTGCATTAGAATATGGCTTGGCTGATATAAAAGAAATTTCAGCATGTGTATTGGAAAAATTTCTTGACCGACAAATGATTTCGAAAGATGATCTCAAAACATTAAACGACTTTAAACTTATGCAGCTAGCGTGGATTTTTGATTTAAATTTCGTTTATACTAAACGGTTTTTTATTAATAACAATTTTGCTGAAGCAATTCTTTCTAGTATCACAGACGACACTCACAAAGAGAAAATAAAGTCTGTAATTGAGGAGAGCTTACAAGCCTATTGATTTACTTCTCATCAAAAGCATTATCCTTAAATTTACAAGCCTCAATCGTTACGTTCTCCATACTATTTACAAACGAAAAAGCATTATTATTTTTGAAACTGCATTTGGATATTAATACATTAGCACTTTTACTTTCATCTTCTACTACTCCTGTCCAGATATTTTCGTCAACACTAAACATGTAAGGCATATATTCATTTGTAAAATTATCCGTAAAACTACATTTTGAGAAACTAACCCCATTAGACCCCATAATTTCAATCAGATTAAATTCGCCAGTATTGCGAAATTTGGTACTTTGAAAGTTTACATTTGTAGAATTGTAAATATAGGCCAAGCCGTAGGTGCAATCGTGAATATCTGATTTTTTCACTAAAAGATTAGTACACGAATTTGCCATAATTCCTACTGTACCACTACCATAAAGCGAACAATTAAGAATACTTACAGTATAACAAGATTCAAAACCAAGTACACCTCCCATGCAATAACCAGATTCTGTATGCCCAAATGTAATTCCATCGAGAGTAATATTTGAGCAATTTATAAACATCATTACCCACGCATATCGAGGTTCTAATAAGATTGTGGCCTTGCCTCCACCCTTTATTGTAAGATCAGAAATCTCGTGAATATTAGGTTCAAAGCCATCATAGTTATCAACAAGAATAATTTGATCATTTTTAATTTCAGTCATGACTTTACTAATATTGTATGTACCGGGAGCCAGTTCAATAATAGTATTGGACTGTATTGCATTCATCAATGCCAGTGCATTATCAACTTTTACAACATTCTGTGCAAATACATTTTGATTCAAAACTGCTGCACAAACAATTATCGGTAATAAAAAGAGTATTTTTTTCATAATCATGGTTTTATTGGTGAGAAATTATCTCAAATATAATAACTGTTATTAAATCTTGAACAAAAACTTATTAACAAGTAAAGAAGTGCCTAGAGTGCCTAGAGTGCCTAGAGTGCACTAAAGTTGAAAATGGAAATAAAAAATTATAAAAAACAAATAATTAAAATGTAAGTATCTATTACTCTAAGTACAGTTCGACTGCGCTCACCGTACCACTCTAGGCATTCTAGGCACTCTAGGCACTAATTTTTGCAAACAATTACAATTTTTATTATTTTTGAAAAAAATATATAAGAAATGAAAGCATTCAAGGCATACGACATCAGAGGTGTTTACAACAAAGACTTTAACAAAGAGCATGTTTACAAGATTGGCTATTTTTTACCACAAGTATTAAAAGCTGACAAGATTCTTGTAGGAAGAGATGTACGCGAATCATCTCCCGAAATCTTAGAATATCTTGTTAAAGGAATTACAGATTCTGGCACTGATGTATTTTATACAGGCCTTGCTACAACCCCAATGATTTATTATTCGACAGCGAAATTTGGCTTTGACGGTTCAGTAATGATAACTGCTTCGCATAATCCTGCTGAATATAATGGATTAAAAGTCTCAGGTACAAATGCCCGCCCTGTTGGATATGACACTGGACTTAATGAAGTTCAGAAACTCATGGAAACTCAAGAAGTTATTATTGCTGAACAGAAAGGAGAATTCCACGAAATCAATGTGCATGATTCGTATTTGGAGTTTCTTAAACAGTATGTGCCAGATTTATCAAATCTAAAAATAAGCATGGATATAAGCAATGGTATGGCAGGGTTGTTTATTAAAGATTTGCTTGGTGAAAAGATTATGTACTTTTTTGATGATCTTGATGGAAGCTTTCCTAATCATGAAGCCAATCCTCTTGTAGCCAAGAACATTGTTGATTTGCAAAATCATGTTCGTAAAAACAAATCAGACATAGGTGTAATATTTGATGGAGATGCTGATCGCGTAATGTTTATTGACGAAAATTCACAATTCATCTCACCCGATTTAATGATTGCTGTGCTCGCACACTATTTTCTTGAAGAAAAAGGACTAAAAGGAAAAGTTATTCAGGATATCCGCACATCTAAAGCAGTTGGTGAATATATTGCACAATTTGGCTCAACAATGGAAATGTGGCGTGTTGGCAGAGCCTATGCTGCAACAAAACTCAAAGAAATTGACGGTATCTATGGAGGTGAACTTGCAGGACACTATTATTTTAAAGATTTCTATTACTCAGATTCTGGAATATTGGCTAGTCTTCTTATTCTGGATGTAATTGCAAAAATGAAAAAGAAAGGAATTTCAGTTTCACAGCTAATTGCAAAAATTAAAAAATACGAAAACTCAGGCGAAATAAACTTTAAAATCGAAGACAAACAAGGTGCAATGGATGCTGTGATAGATTATTTCAAAGTACTCGAAAAACCTGAAGCATTTTACGATTTCGACGGTTATAGAATTGAATATAAAAACTGGTGGCTAAACATCAGACCATCAAATACAGAACCTTATCTTAGATTTCTTACTGAAGCAAACTCTCCTGCCCTTTTAAAAGAAATAGTTGACCAAGTTATGGGTATTATTGAAGGTTATGGCGGGGAAGTTACTGAGGGGCATTAGGCGGCAAGGTTAGTTGGTAGGTGGTAGGTGGTAGTTGGTGGTCAGTAGTCAGTAGTCAGTGGTCTGTGGGCTTGGTAGCATTGGTAGGAGTTAGTAATATGAGTCGTAAAAATATAACGCGATAAAAACAAACTAAGATAATATGGTTTTCGTCAGTAGTTTTAGGGATTTAGAAGTTTACAAGTTAGCCCGGCAATTGTCAAAAGAGATTTTTGAAATAACAAAAGAATTTCCAAAAGATGAAATATTTTCACTCACCAGTCAAATAAGAAGATCGTCAAGATCTGTAGGTGCTCAAATTGCCGAAGCGTGGGGAAAGCGTGATTATATCAAACATTTTGAAAGTAAATTAACAGATTCTGACGCAGAACAACTTGAAACCCAACATTGGGTGGAAACTTCTTTAGATTGTTGTTACATCAGTATAGAAACAGCACAGGATTTAATTATAAGATACAACTCTCTAGGTAAAATGCTAGGCTCAATGATAGACAAATCAGATAGTTTTTGTGGTAAACGAAAAGTCTAAGAAATGATAAGCAGAACACCGTACCTACTACGATTTTAACAAAACACGCAGAATGTCAAACAACCGACCACTGACTACCGACTACCAACTACTGACTACTGACTACTGACTACTACTGACTACCGACCACTGACTACTGACCACCAGCTTCCAACTACCAACTATTCCTCTTCCCCCTCAAACTCTTCGTCAAAGACTTTCTCAAAGTCGGTTTTCTTGCTGTCGATGGATTCAAAGTTTTCGCATTGTCTGCGATATTGGTCATATTCTTTCTCAAGTTCTAAGTACTTAAATAAATCTTTTGCTTTGAGCACTCCAGAAGATTTTACTTTATTCAAATCATCAAAGAAACTATTAAGGCACCTGCAGCCAGAAGGCAAATTATTCAATTGTTTGAAATAGACATCAATTAACATCACATTTGCTTCGAAGCGCATAAGCAAATATTTACGTGAGTCTGTTTGTACCGATATATTTTCGATGACTATTTCCAAACTTGCGGCAGCTTCATCAAATCGTTCTCGATTATATGCTTGTTTACCTTCTTCATAACTTTTGTCTGCTGCTCTTAATAATCTTGAATCCTGTGCTGTGATGTAAGTTGTTAAACTAAAACTTATAATCACCAGCAAAATTAAATTCTTTTTCATATTTGTAATTTTTAATATTCATAAGTGTTTAGCAAATTGCTTACCAAAAATAGTAAAAAAAATGATTCATTGACTTTTGAAATAAATAAAACTTTTGTGGCAAGATTAATTTACGCAGCAAGTTCTTTCTGAAGTAAAATATATAAAATTCTAACCAGATACACTCCTTACCCTCTTTTTTTCTGTGCTATTATAACGATAATCAACTAAGAAATCCGACTAAACAAACTCAAAGTATGTCCGAATTAATTCCATCAAATGGTCTTTACTCACTGGTTTTGCAATACATTCATTACATCCAGAACCTACTGCATTCTTCAAATCAGTATCCTGAGCAAAAGCAGTCAGCCCAATTATTATAACATCTTTATTGAGTTTACGAATTATACGAGTTGCGTCATATCCATTCATAACAGGCATACTCATATCCATTAAGATGAGATCAATGTTAGGGTTCTTTCTAAATGTATCAACAGCCTCCGATCCGTTTCTTGCACTAAGCAATTGTTTTACAAATTCCTGAACATAATTACTAAATAATAATTCAGATACTTCATCATCTTCAACAATTAGTATTTTCAACTTTTTTAACTCCTTTTCCTCATTAACAAATGAAGTTAAGCTGTCGAATGTTTCTCTTTTCGAAATATCTTGAAGGTATGGTAATGTAAAATAAAATGTAGAACCTTTTCCTAAAACACTTTCTACCCATATTATTCCGCCCAATAATTCCACAAATGCTTTAGAAATACTAAGACCTAAACCTGCGCCTTGTCTAGCTTGAACATCTTCAATATCTGCCTGAATAAACCTATCAAAAATTGCTTCTTGCCTATCCTTATGTATCCCAATACCAGTATCTTTGACATAAAATTCTAGAGTGTCGCCCTTTTTATAATAACCAATTTCAATAGAACCTACTTCTGAGTATTTAATTGCATTTTTTGCGAGGTTTGAAAGGATTCCAAAAAGTTTTTCTCCATCTGTTTTAATAATAGCGGCAGACTCTGGTAAACTAGTCTCAAATGAAAATCTAATTGATTTAGCTACAGCCTCCAACTTTAAAATATCATAAACTGATTTTACTTTCTCATTTACATTTACGTCACTGATAATTGCTTCGACCAAACCTGATTCAATTTTCGAGATATCCATAATTTCATTAAGAACATTAATCATTCTATCTCCACTCTTCTTGATAATGCTGATATACTCCTGTTGTTTATCACTGTTTAGTCCTGGCTGACTGAGCAAGTATGAGAAACCAAGAATTCCATTCATTGGAGTTCTGATTTCGTGACTCATATTTTGAAGAAATGCTGTTTTTAGCCTATCGCTTTCCTGTGCTTTGTCTCTAGCTTTTACTAATTCTAATTCTGCCTGTTTACGCTCCAATTCTGCTGATGCTCGCACCGCCACCAGCTTTAGCACAGCCTCAGCTAGTTTTACGTCCCTAATAGGTTTCTGGTCTATTAGAGCAATTAGTCCTATGGCCTTACCATCAAAACTCCAAAGTGTAGTACCAATATAACTTGCTGCATTTAAATCTTGTAGAGCTTGGTCGTTTGGAAATAATTCACATACATTTTCAGGAAAACAACAAATGGTTTTTCCCACAACATCGCCACAAGGTGTTTCTTTTAGAGCATAAGAAACATTTGACTCGTACTCTCCACCGTTGTATATGGCGAGTGTTTGAGCGGTAAGCCCATCACCTTCGAGTCGGTCAATACAAACATAAGACATACTAAGATGTTGTGATAAAAACTTTGCCAATGACTCGAAAAACTCCTCACCTGAACTAGAATGACCACAATGAATTAAAAACTCTTGAACTTCTGATATTGATTTTAGTTCGGTGATATCAATAAAACTAATAAGTATTTCAGTGATTTCACCCTGACTATTAAGAATAGGTAAACCGTTAATTAACAACCAAACTATATCGTTTTTATGCGGCTGTTTAACTCCAATTATATGGTTTCTAAATGGTTGTTTAGTATTTACTATTCTGTTTACAGGATAATCGTCAAGTGGCAATGCATTACCACCTTCATCAACAAATCTCCAATCAGGATCAATTGCCTTCTTGCCTCTCATCTGATTATCACTTAATCCTAATAATTCTGAAGCTCTGGCATTATTTAAAATTATTGATGTATCAGGTGCATGAACAACAATTCCAGTTTCAACATTTTCTAGCAATTTGCTGTATCGTTCTTTGCTCTTATATAATGTTTCATCAGCAAACTTACGTTCACTTATATCAACAGCTAATCCAGTTACTCTTAAAGGATTTCCATCTAAATCACTTTTTACAATTGTACCAATATCATAAAACCATTTATATTCGCCAGAATTGCATAGAATTCTGTATTCTACTTCATATCTATCCTTTTTGCCTGCGATATGTAAACGCATTGCCTCCATTGCTTTTTCAAAATCATCAACATGAACTAAAGCCATAAAGTCTTTATAATGCTTAAAGTTCTCCGGTTTATATCCCAATATCTCAACTTTACGCTTCTCAAAGTTAACATTTCCAGTTTCTATATCCATTTCCCACCATGCCATATTGGCAGAATGCATGGCAAGCTCGAGCCTCTCATTATTTATTTTCAACAAGTCCTCTGCCTTCTTAATTTCCGTAACATCAACAATAGATACCAGGACTATTTTTTCTCCTTTCTGCTCGACCACACTTGTAGATAAAATAACATTAAGAACTTCGAGAACACCAGCTTTTCTTCTTTTTAGTGTTCCTTCACAGTTTATAATTGAAATCCCAGATTGATATGTTTGGTCAAGACTATTACGTATAGCACATTGTCCGCAATTTTCATTCTCACCACACATTACTTCTTCAGAGTTATTAATGCAATTGAAAACTTCACCACAAAGTCTATCTATAATGCTTCCATTTTCCTCTGCTGCAAAAGCTTCACCCAATTTATTTATTTTAATTACTCTACCATTTTTGTCGAGCAACATCAATAAGAAAGGTGAGCTTTCAAAAATTGCATTAAGGGTGTTTCTTTGATAGATTATTTCATCTTCAGCACGTCTACGTTCAGTTATATCTTCAGTGTGAACGATTACCAAATCGGGAGGTGCAAATGCATATTTAACATTTAGAATTTTATTCTGTTTTATTGATTGAAAATAATAATCCATTTCAATCTCAAAACTATTTTTTTCTAAAAGACATGAATACAGATTGTCAAGAATCTTTTGATTCTCATAATATATTGTTTTTGCATTTTTACCAATAAACTCAGTAATTTTACCACTTGTTATTTCATAAGCAGCATCATTAAACTCTATTAACACAAGATCTTTTTCTACTGCTTTCCAAGTATAAGTTGGAACTGGAATAGCTTTATAAACGGCACTATATAATTCCTTGCTTTCTTTTAGTTTTGTTTCAACAAGTTTGCGCTCGGTAATATCCTGCAAAATGCAATGAGTTTGTTTAAAATCGCCATGTGAGTCATAACCTATTTTACCATCAAAGGCAATAAAAAGCACATTACCATTTTTATGAATCATCTCAAATTCGCTATGGATGTGCCCTTGCTCTTTGAAAATAGGAAATCGTTGGCGGAAACCATCTTTATAGGTAGGAGTTAAAAAGTCTCCGAACCATTTACCAACAACTTCATTCCGTTCATAACCCAAAGTATCTAACCATTGTTGGTTTATGTCAATGAAATATCCGTCGAAATCAAGAGATTGATAACCAAGTGGAGCTTTGTTAAATAAGAGTTGAAACCTTTCTTCGCTTTCGATTAATAACTTTTCTGCTTGCTTACGTTCATTTATATCTTGGATAATAGGTAGGAAATATAATGGCTGTTTTTTTTCATCAGAAACCAAGCAAATAGAGATCTCGCCCCATACGACAGTTCCATCTTTTCTGAGATAGCGTTTTTGTATCGAGCTTTGATTTATTTTCCCCTCAACTAAGGCACGCATCTCTGTCATACCTAATTCTATATCATCTGGGAATGTTATTTCCGAAATTGTTTTTCCAATAAGCTCATCTTCCTCATATCCAAGAAATGCACAAAAAGCGTTATTACATCTAATAAACTTTTTATCGAGACCAACAATTACAGAACCGACTGGAGACAAGTCGAAAGTGCTACGAAATTGTGCCTCACTTTTAATCAAAGCTATTTCTACTTGCTTTTGTTCTGTGATATCAACAATAGTAGTGATAAATTTTTTAAGCGTTCCATCCTTAGCTCTCAAGGCTGATGTACTAAGATCTACCCAAATCTCAGAACCATTCTTGTGAATATACCTCTTATCAAAACGAACGTTTTCTGATTGACCTGATATTATTTTGTTGATTTCAATTTGAGTAATTTCTATATCATCATGATGCGTAATCTCTTTCCAGTTTTTATTCTTAAGTTCAACTTCGCTATACCCCAATAATTCGCAAAATGCTTTGTTTACTTGAATCTCTCCATCAGGCGAAGTGATTGATTTTCCGACATTAGCACCGTCGAAAATATGTTTAAATAATTCATCCGTTTCAATACGAGCTTCTTCTGCATGTATTCGTTCTGAAATATCTCTAACTACGCCTTCGGCACCAACAATATTTTGTTCTTTATCCCTAATAAATTTTACATTCATCAAAACCCAAAATATCGATCCATCTTTTCGGAGGCCTTTTCCAAGATAATTTGTAATTTTTCCGTTTTTGCTGAGTTCTTCTAACATTTTGCCTCTCTCTTCTGCATCTGCATAAAGCATACTTGCAGACATTCCTATCATTTCATCAGCACAACTGTAACCGTATTGTTCAGCGGCAGTAGAGTTAACATATGTAAAATTGCCATTAATATCTGCCTGGAAAAATGCATCCTGAAGTGTATCAATCATTCCCAGAAGTTTTGACTCTCTATCTTCTGCCCTTTCTTTGGCTTGATCAATTAATAACTTTGCATTAATAAGTTCTTGAACATCTCTCTCATATAATGCCTTTAAGGTGTCACATTCATGTTTTAATTCATGCAATTCCTGAAGAAGTTCTTCTCTGGTTTTGTCTTGGTTATTTTTCATAATGTGATGTATTAATCGGTAATCAGTAATCAGTAATCAGTAATCGGTAATCGGTAATCGGTAATCGGTAATCGGTAATCGGTAATCTGTAATCTGTAATACATACCAAAATAATTATATTAATTTGTTGGAAATGGCAAAGTAAAGCTAAAGATACTTCCTTTACCAACTTCACTTTCTACCCAAATCTTCCCTCCATGTTTCGCAACAAAATCTTTGCAAATCAACAAACCAAATCCGGTACCTTTTTCATTGGCTGTTCCCATGGTTGTATTTCTTTGTGAAACATTAAAAAGATTCTTTAGTAGTTCTTGTTCAATTCCTACCCCATTATCCGAAACTGATATGATAACTTCTCTTTCATTCTTAACTGCATGAACACTGATTATTCCATTCACACCAGTGAATTTAATTGCGTTTGAAATTAGATTGCGTAACACAGTCTTAAGCATTTCTCTATCAGCGAAAACAATAATATCTTCTTCTTTACAAATATTTATTGTGATATTCTTTTCAACTGCGTTATGTTTAAGTATTTCTTCTGTCTCTAAACAAATTTCGGCTAACATAAATAATTTAGGCTCAAAAGGCAATTTTCCCATCTGTGAATGTGCCCACATCAACAAATCATCGAGCAATTTATATGAATTATTGGCCGCTTTATTTAAGTTAAGCAACAAATCTTCGGTTTTATCAATATCATATTTGCGTATATTCTTGGCCAAAAGTTGAGTCAATCCCAAGATACCACTAAACGGACTTTTCAAATCATGAGCGAGAATAGAAAGAAAAAGATCTTTATCCTCATTTAATTGTTTTAAGCCAAGCGACTGTTCAAGGATTTGCTGTTGTTGCATCTCCAAAAAATTATTCTTTTCCTTTAATAAATCTGTTTGCTCCTGAAGTTCATTACCTAACTGAATACGCTTATTCTGCATCTTTTCAAGACTGCCAATTATATAAAAAACGCCAATTAAATACATTGTGCCGCAAACAACTAATAATGGAGCAGAGTTGAGCAAAAATTGATTATCTGTTCTAATAATTGATGAGAAATAAATTAGTAGAAAGGCAAATCCGATTTGAAAAATATGATATTTCCCACAATAGATTCCATAAATTGGAACTACAAACCCGATGATAATAACATTACGCAAGAAAATTCCAGTATAATTTGGATCTTCTAAAGGATTAATAAAATGGCTTAAAACAATATTTAATAGTAAACCAATAACCTGGATCTTTACTGCGAATTGGCTATCCATTTTCTTTAAAAAGAATAAAGTCAAAACTAAAATAGAGGTAAAAATAGTTCCGCAATCAAGAATTATTATGACATTGCTTAATTGCCCAAAGATTATATCAAAAATATAACCCACAACAAAAACGATACTAAAAAAGAAAATTAGAAATCTATTTTCAGGTGGCTGCAACGATTTTTTATTAATAAATAGAATATCAGAAATTATCATTTTAATTCAATTTTCGAATTTAACTCTCTTGTTTTTTTCTATTACAATGCTTTCTGTCTGATTTTTTGCAGATTTTATACTTTAGTAAATGCTAGAATTTTTACTCTAAGAATCCTTTAAATATTATTAACAATATAAAATATGCATTTTGTAAAAATCAGCAAAAAATTGCTTCAAAAAATCAATCAAATATAACAAAATTAAATCAAATTGCAGAATCTTTAATATTTTGTAAATATGTTTTTAAAAATGATTTAAGAAAGTGCAAAACATTATAGTAGAAATGCTTGTTATTTATAATGAATTTAAATAACTAATTTATGAAAGCAAAATTTTACATATCATTTTTAACTTTATTTTCCGCTTTTGCTTTAAACGCACAAGTTCACATTATTACTCAAGACCAAGTCTCCTTTTCACCTGGGAGCCTCGAAGTTGGAGTTGGAGATACAATTAGGTGGGAATGGACTTCGGGAAATCACACAACCACATCTAGTTTAATTCCTCCAGGTGCAGCGTTTTGGGATTCACCACTTACAACGTCTATTCCGTTTTTCGAGTATAAAATTACAGTTGCAGGAACATACTCCTATTTTTGTTTTTTTCATCAATCAATGGGTATGGAAGCTGAGATAATCGCATCTAATCCGCTCGAAATGGAGAACTATAAAACAGTAAATATTGAAATCTATCCAAATCCAAGCGTAGATTTTGTAAACTTTAGAGGTTTTGATCCGTCAAAAGAGTACAATGTAGAAATCTTCGACATGTCGGGAAGAAAAATTTATTACAATGTTATGGATTTGAACAAATCTATTAATATCGAAAATTACAAATCGGGAGTTTATTTTATTTGGATTTATGATGCTGAAGGAATTGTCAGTAAACGGAAAATATTGATTAATAGATAGATTGGCGACAAATTGGTAATCGGTGATTGGTAATCGGTGATCGGTAAGCGGTAATCGGTGATCGGTAATCGGTGATCGGTAAGCGGTGGTCGGTGTGAGCTCTCATGATTTTGGTTTACATAAAGTATACACTGTCAACCTTTTTTGTTA
>CAZOHR010000039.1:0-17051 GCA_964579045.1 uncultured Bacteroidales bacterium
TCGAGGCGGGTCGGGTAGCATTGTTTTGCCTTGATTTTTTTGTAACTTTTTTTATTAAGCAAAAAAGTTAGGAAATGAAAATAGTAAATTCTATGAGGCAACAATTATGTTATAATTTAACAATTTCATATTTTGTGTTTTTGGTTGTGCCAAACTTGCAATTAAATAGACTCTATTTAGAATTAATGTGCGTTTTTCAGCAAACCCTATTTAGAAACTAGTAGATATTGAGACTAATCGATGAAAAAATTCTTTGCATAACTTGTCCAGTTTATCGGGGGCAGTAGTTATGGAAATAATTTTTGCGATGCATTGAGCCTGCCGAAATGAAGATGAGTAGGCGCAAAAGATACGGTTTATATTACAAAATTCTATGGAGGTTAAGTATAAAATACTTTCCATATCTTTTCGTCAGGCAAAGGAGCTACAATAGTAATTGGTTCTTTTCTAACTGGATGAATAAAGCTTATTTGTGAGGCGTGTAGATTAATACCGCCATTTAGGTTGGAACGAACAAATCCGTATTTTAAATCGCCACGAATAGGACAACCCATGTGTGCTAATTGACATCTAATTTGATGATGACGACCTGTGTGCAGATTGATCTCAAGTAAAAAGTACTTCTCCGATCTACCTATTATTTTATAATCGAGAATTGCCAGTTTGGTCTCTGCAGATTCTTTTTCTCTTATATATGATTTGTTTTGCTTAGTGTTGCGATAAATATTTCCAGTTAGTCTATCACTTTCTTTTGGAGGTTTGTTGGCAACTATTGCAAGGTAGGTTTTTTTTGCTTCTTTTGTTTTGAAAAGTTCATTTAAGCGTGTTAGGGCTTTGCTGGTTCTAGCAAACAGAATTACTCCACTTACAGGTCTATCGAGACGATGTGTTACACCCAGATAAACTTCACCCTGCTTATCATACTTTTGTTTAATGTATTGCTTAACGATTTCGGAAAGTGGTATATCGCCAGTTTTATCTCCTTGCACAATGTGTCCAGGCTCTTTGTTAACAGCGATAATGTGATTATCTTCATATAATACTTCAGGAAACTGCATAATCGTAATTTCTGAAAATCGGGTTTAATATTGTTCTGATTCGTTTGGGAAATCGCAGCTCTTAACATCTTCGATGTATTTTATTACCGATTCGCTGATAATTGTGTCGAGCTTTGCATATCTACGCAAAAACCTTGGAGAGAATTCCTGAGTTATGCCCAGCATGTCGTGAAGAACAAGAACTTGACCATCGGCACTGCCAGCGCCAATACCAATAATAGGAATTTTTATTTCGGAAGCAATCTGCGCTGTGAGGCTTGCAGGAATTTTCTCTAGTACAATTGCAAAACAGCCTAAATCTTCGAGTAAATGAGCATCGGAGATAAGCTTAGATGCTTCTTCCTCTTCCTGTGCCCGAACCACATAAGTGCCAAATTTATGAATGCTCTGCGGCATAAGACCTAAATGACCCATCACAGGAATGCCAGCAGATAGAATTCTTTTCACAGAATCTTGAACTTCGGCACCACCTTCAATTTTTACGGCCGCAGCTCCAGTTTCTTTCATTATTCTTATTGCAGATGATAATGCAAGCTTAGAATTACTCTGATAGGTTCCAAAAGGCAAATCCACAACTACCAATGCTCTGCTAACACCACGAACAACTGAGGCTGCGTGATAAATCATCATGTCTAGGGTTATAGGAAGTGTGGAATCATATCCAGCCATAACATTAGATGCAGAATCACCTACGAGAATAACATCGATCCCAGTGCTATCAAGTATTTTCGCCATACTGAAATCGTAGGCCGTCAACATTGCAATTTTTTGCTTCTTACGTTTCATCTCCAAAAGGACATGTGTGGTAATCTTCCGGACTTCTTTATGTACAGACATTTTTTTAATTTTTAAATTGCCAAATATTTTTGTAATTTTGACGTTTAATTTAACGCAAAGATAATAAGATGAATTATATTAGTTTAATATTACTCGCTTTAATTTCAATTTTCGTTTCTTCGTGCAGTACTGATGTAGATGTTAATGGAGAATGGAACGATATTCCGATTGTTTATTGCGTACTCGATCACTCTTCCGAATATCAATATGTAAAGGTAAACAAAAGTTTTTTGGGACCAGTACCAGCTTCTGTGATGGCTCAAATCAGCGATTCCCTTTTTTATGAAAATGTAAATGTAGTTATTAACGAATACGTAAATAGCAATCTTTCACAATCTTGGACTTTCGATGCTGTGGATTCAATTCAAAAACCAGAAGGCTATTTTGCTACCGACAGGAATACTATTTGGATGAAGAAGATGACTTTTACCGAAAATGCCACTTATGAACTTGTAGTTTCAATTAATAATAATCAGCATACTGTTATTGGTGAGACAGAACTCATCGACGGGCTAAGATTGTCAACGCCTAGCGCTATGCAGCCAACAGTTGATATATATAACTATACTGGCGATGGAGTGTATAATTATGACAATGGTACCAACGGCAAGGTTTTTCAGATGACAATTGTTTTCAATTATCTTGAGATTATAGATGGAGATACTGCTGATGTTAAGAAATCAATTGTTTGGGCTCAGAGCAAAGACTACAGAACTACAGAAGGAGCTAGTGAGGTATCAGGTAAATATTCCGCTCTCGCATTTTATAATTTGTTGGCTGCAAACATCCCACCAGCAGAAGATAATGTAAAGAGACTTGTAAAAATGCCAAATAGTATTGAGTTTGTTCTTGTTGCCGTTGATGAAAACTATGCAACATATATGGAAGTATCGGCACCCTCAAACGGTCTTGTGCAAGAGAAACCTTCATTTACTAATTTAAATGGTGGATATGGTCTATTTGCCAGTAGATATAATGTTAATTTAATAAAACCATTAGGCGGTAGAACCTTGGACTCAATAAGCAGAGGGATTTACACTAAAGATTTAGGCTTTACAGATAGATACGATCCTTATTATACACCTTGGATACAAAATTAGTAATCTGTAATCTGTATTCTGTTGTCGGTGGGTTTTTACTAAAATTTACCGCTTACCGCTTATCCCGTTAAAATAGAAATTGCATCTACTATTGTATAGAAATACAATTTGTAATTTTAACATACTCGTTAAAAAAGTTTGCAGAGCAATTTCATTTTTTAACGAGGATCCACGAAGAATAACAAAAATCTTAGATTTTTTATTCTTCGGGACCGCTTACCGCATACCGCTTACCGATTACAGATTACTCAATTATTCGTTACAAATAAACTTATCTAATCTTCGCCAGAGCCTGAATCTCAAAAGCCTTAACAAGTTTCTCCATTATCTTTTCTATTTGTTTGTCGGTCATCGTTTTCTCTTTATCCTCAAGAGTAAAACTTAGTGCGTACGAAACTTTACCTGGTTCAAGGTTTTTACCTTCATAAACATCAAACAAACTAATGGCTGTAATAAAGCTTGGTTCAGCCTTAAGCGCGATTTCTGTCAATTGTTTATAAGTAACAGACTTATCAATTAATAAGGCCAAATCACGCTTTACTTTTGGAAATTTAGACACTGGGATATACTTAACAATATTTTCTTTAATAATGTTTATAAGAAGTTCCCAATCAATCTCAGCGTAATACACATCTTGATTAATGTCAAATTTCATTGCTAAATCAGATTTTAATAAACCTGCTTTGCAAAGTACCTTTTTATTATGTCTAAATTCTTGGGCGTAAGCAAACTTATTATCAGATATTATTTCCGATTCCATAAGTTCTAGTTCAATCCCAGTTTTTGCAAATAAAGCAGTAATATAGGATTTTAAATTGAAGAAATCTGTCGGATTATCTTTTAAATTCCAGCTCAGAGTATTCCTTTTTCCACTTATCCAGATTCCGAGAAATTTTGACTCAGAATATCTTTTTATATTGGATAATTCAGGGATTTGTTCGTTCGCATGATAGGTTCTTCCAAATTCGAAGAACTTTATATCAGAAGTCTTACGATTGATGTTGTATGCTACGCTTTCTAGTCCACCATAAACAGGAGAGGGGCGCATTACACTTAAATCGTTACTTAGTGGATTGTGAAGCCTTACAATTGATTTCTCGTCATCAGAAAATAAGTTACCATTAATTAATGAGTTGCACATAATCTCATTAAATCCTTGCGAAACAAGTAAGTCCGAAATAGTATTTACCAACTTTTCTCGATCTGGTTTTTCGGTATTATTTATCGAAATGGAAATCTTTGTTGGTATTTCGATATTGTTATAGCCATAGATTCTCAAAATATCTTCAACCACATCGGCTTCGCGGTAAACATCAACTCTATAAGACGGAATTTCAAGAGACAAATCGTTACCGTTTCTCTCTAAGATTTTGATTTCCAATGAATTGATAATCCTGTCTATCTCTGTGTTTGGAATATCTTTACCGATTAATCTATTGCATCGGAGATAATTGAATTTTATAATTTTGTTTTTGATTACTTGAGGATAAATATCGATTATTTCTGATGATATCTCACCTGCGCCAATCATCTCAATTAAACTGGCAGCACGTTTTGCAGCGAAGATAGTCATATTAATATCTGCTCCACGCTCGAATCTAAATGATGAATCGGTAGAAATAGTATGCGTTTTTGCTGTTTTTCGTACCCAAACAGGATTAAAGTAAGCGCTTTCGATAAAAATCTTTTTAGTGTTAATTGAAATACCTGCCTCAATACCACCAAAAACTCCTGCAATACACATTGGAGATTCAATATTACAAATCATCAAATCTTTATTCTGAAGAGTTCTTTCTAGTCCGTCGAGAGTAATAAACTTTGTTCCTTCAGCTACTGGTTTAACGATTATTTTATTGCCTTTAATTTTATCACCATCAAAAGCATGCAAAGGATGACCAGTCTCATGCAAAACAAAATTGGTGACATCCACAATATTGTTAATTGGACTTAGCCCAATTGCTTTTAGTCTATTTTTAAGCCATTCTGGTGATTCGTCCACTTTTATATTATCCATACAAATGCCTGAGTATCTAGGACATGCTTCTGTTGCTGGAACTTCAACGTCAATTTTGTAAGAATTTTTAGAAACTTTAAAAGTAGAGATGTCTGGGAAATTGTATTTAATATCTTTATAAGCTGCAATATCACGAGCTACACCTAAATGACTGGCTGCGTCGATGCGGTTAGGAGTGAGGTCAACCTCCATAACTATATCGTTTTCAATTTTAAAATACTCCGAAGCAGGTGTCCCTATTACAACATCGTTTGGTAAAACCATAATTCCAGCATGAGAAGTGCCAATGCCTAATTCGTCTTCTGCGCAAATCATTCCGGCAGACTCTTCGCCTCGTATCTTGGCCTTCTTAATTTCAAATGATCCTTGGTCGGAATAAATAGTTGTACCAACAGTAGCCACAATAACTTTCTGGCCAGCAGCTACATTTGGTGCACCGCATACAATATTAAGTATTTCTTCTTGTCCAATATTTACAGTGGTGACGCTCAATTTGTCAGCATTTGGATGTTTAGCACATGTAAGAACTTCGCCAATAACAAATCCTTTTAAACCGCCTTTTACCGAAGAAAATTCTTCGATGCCTCCGGTTTCGAGACCAATTTGTGTTAAAATTGCTGCTAGCTGTTCTGGGCTATCGTCAATGCTGATATAGTTTTTGAGCCAATTGTAGGAAATATTCATATCTCTGATTTTAAAGATGCAAATTTAGAAAAAGAATCTGTTTTATTTATTGATCAGAGCATTTTGAATTAACAAATTATTGTGGATTTGTAGAACTATTGATTTTTATCTTCAGCAAACATAATTTCGAGCTTTGGATAATACTCGTCTGTGTACTCGTCCAGATATTCCATATAATCATTGTAAAGGTCTGGACATTCTTTCTCAACTCGTTCAAATTCAGGCTCAAAAACTTCGGCAAAGCCTTCCAATTCCTTTAATTTGTTGATATTTTGCTCGTCACTTAGTTCTATTCTTTCAATGACACTAAAGAATTTTGTTGTAAACTCGTTAATTGCTGTTTCAAATGATTTGCAATCTTTGAATTCAATATTATCGTAGTATTTAAGTAATTCGGAGAGTGATATTATTTCTTGAGACAGAGATAGGTCAGTTGAAGATGCTTGTATCTCATTCGCCACAACTTGATTTACAGTGGAAAATGTATCAATTGGCAAAATCTCAGAAGATATATTTAGTTTGGATTCTGATTGCTTTTTCTTTATGCTTTTCTCTGGCTCAGGAATAGAATCAGATGGGATAGGGGCGATAGTATCAATTTTGGTAGTATCTTGATTAATTGCACTTACTGGTTTGTTGTCAGCATTACTGCATGAATAGTGAAGAATGCTTGACGTAATTATGAGTAATATTATTATCAAGTTTTTCATAAAGCTAGGTTTAAACGCCTGTTGCAAAAACTAGTCCGAATTTTTAATGCAATATCTACTAAAACAAAAAAGACAGCCTAAGCTGTCTCCTTGTATTGTTTATAAAAGCCTGATTATTCAGTAACTTCTTCAACTAATTCTTCTTCAACTTCTGTCCAGTCTTCACCTTCCATTTCTTCAAACATGTCTTCTAATCCGTATAATTTCATGATTTTAGGCATGTACTCTTCCATTTTCTTTTCGAATTTTTCTTCAAAAGCTTTGAATTTGTCAGGGCATTCTTCTTCAAATTTCTCAGACTGATCTTCGAAGTCTTTCATGAATTTCTCAAAATCTTCAACATCTTTCTTAGCTTTTTCATCACCTGCAACAGCTTTATCAATTGTTGCGAAATAAACTTCGATCATTTCTTCGGCAGCAGCAATAAATGCATCACAATCTTTAAACTCTTTACCATCATATTTCTTTTTAAGTTCTTCAAGGTTAGTGGCTTTCTTCTCGCTACATGAGAAAACACTAAACATAATCACTGCAGAAACAACAAACAACAATGCTTTTTTCATAATTATTAAATTTAAGTTAGACTAATGATTTTTTTGTAAATGTACTTAATAATGCAATAACTAGCAATAATTGTTAATAAATTATTCGCTCTTATCTGGAAATTGAGGAATCGCAGGTTTTTTCTTTTCAAACTTAATTAGTTCTTCTACAATTACTTTAATAGCTTTATCAAGCTGATAATCATTCCCGAGAAACTCTTGATAAGGATCGTTATTAACGACGACATCAGGGTCAACACCAACACCTTCGATAATCCATCCGGTTTCGTCATAATGAGCGAATTCTGGTTTATGTAAAGTTGCACCATCAATAAAAGGCAAGCTACCACGTATGCCAACTACACCTCCCCAGGTTCTCACACCGATAATAGGTCCAAGATTGTGTTTGCGGAACTGATAGGGAAATAAGTCTCCATCCGAAGCAGAATATTGGTCAATAAGTAAAACCTTTGGTCCTAAGAGCATTCCATCTGGTTTCATATTTGGCTCGGGAACATCGCGCGACATAACCATCATTGACATTTCGCGACGAAGTCTTTCAATTAGCATTGGGCTGACGTTTCCGCCTCCATTACCACGATCGTCAATAATAAGTGCTTTTTTAGATAATTGTGGATAATAATACTTTACAAACTCGTTTAGACCAACCACGGACATATCAGGAATGTGAATATATCCAACTTGTCCATTTGTTGCTTCACTTACCTTGCGGATATTATTCTGTACCCAGTTAAAATATATTAGCTCTGATTCATCGGATATTGTTTTTACAATGTATTTCTGAGCGTTTTTGCTATCTGCTTTCTGATTAATTTCAATCTCAATTATCTTATCAGCCTGGTCAATAAGAAGTGAGTAGATATTGTTGATTTCGCTTAAGTCGTTTCCATTTATAGAGATGATGTAATCACCAGGATTAATATTTAAACCTATTCCTGTAAGTGGAGATTTGAGATTTTCCTTCCAATTCTCGCCTTGATAAATTTTAACAATCTTAAAATAACCAGATTTTTTATCTTTTTCAAATTCTGCTCCAAGTAGTCCAGTTTTGATTCGTCTTAACTCTTCTCTATCGCCACCACCAACATAAGCGTGGCCAGTATTAAGTTCGCCAATCATTTCACCAATTAGGTAATTTAAATCGTTCCTGTCATTTACGTAGGGAAGCATTTCTGCATACTTGTCGTGTTGTTTTTGCCAATCAACTCTGTGCATCATTGGATCATAAAAATAATCCCTCATTTGCCGCCAACTTTCTTCAAATATTTGAGTCCATTCGGCTTTTAAATCAACATTTATTTGAAGATTTTCAAAACTAATAGGGCTATTAAGACTAACAGCAGAACCAGTAAGGTCTGCAATATACCAGTTTTGATTATTTTGAACCAAAATCTTCTTTTTGTCGAAACTAATCTGGAAGCTAGGGTAATTACCTATATCCTTAGTGCTCAGGTCTTTAAAATCAAAGATTCTTAATTTAGTTTGTTCTCCTTGACGGCTTTCGACAAAGTACAATCGGTCGTTAACGTATGTTAAACCAGAGTAATTTCCAGCAGCCATTGGTAAAACACCAATTCGGTTGCCAATATTATTGATGTCAATTCTAAATGGAGGATTTTTCTTAGCGATAGTATCCTGCATGAAAACTTCCGTGTTTTTTGGAGCAAATGGATTTATAGTTTCATTGTTCAAGGTTAGAAAATAAACTCTACTCATATCCTTGTAAGCAATATTCCATTCAGTATTCGAATAAACAGGGTTGAAATCACGATTTGAGATGAAAAACAAATACTTTCCATCACTACTGAAAAGAGGATTATATGAGTCGTACCATTCGGTTGTTACACAATGTTTCTGATTTAATTTAATGTCGTAAAGAAAAATTTGAGATACTCTGTTGGAATCTTGATCCGAAAATGCAATCCAGTTATTATCAGGAGACCATGAATAATTAGAAATCTCCCAAATCGTAGATGTGTGAACATTCTGAATCTTCTTAGTATCAAGATTGATAAAATTCAATTCGAGTTTCTTATTGTGCCATAGTATGTTTTTACTGTCGGGCGACCACTGCAGACTATAGATATATCCGGACTTAAAATCAGTAAGTTTTATCTCTGATTCCGGCTTGTCAGGCGTCTGTATGTATATTTGATATTCTCCTGATTTGTCCGAAATGTAAGCAATATATTTTCCATCTGGAGACCAAACAGGGTTGCGATCATGTGCACCCGAGGTATTGGTAAGATTTCTAGTTATTCCATCGTTAACTGGCAGTGAGAAAATCTCCCCACGCGCGGATACGACAACTCTTGATCCATCAGGAGCGATGTTTATACTTGCTATTGATTTAGAAGCGTCTTTATACACTGTTCTGCTGGCCGAAAAATCTTCGCGAATGCGAATTGTAAGTTTTACTACTTTAGATTCTACTAAGTCATAATAATAAAGATACCCGCCGTTTTCAAACACTATTTTATCGGGACTAAGAACAGGAAACTTAATGTCGTATCTAACAAAGTTGGTAAGTCTTTTTGTCTCCTTGGTTTGTAAATCGTAAACAAAAAGGTTCATTATTCTGTCCCGATCGGATAAGAAATAGATTTTATCGCCTGACCACATCGGGAAGATATCCTGAGATGGATTATTAGTAATATTGATAGTTTCCTTTTTTGTAAAGTCGTGAATCCAGATATCATCAGCCATTCCACCTTTATAGTATTTCCAAGTTCTGAATTCTCTAAAGACTTTATTAAAGGCAATTTGATTTCCGTCGGGAGAATATGAACACCAACTGCCAGTAGCAAGTGGTAATTGTTTGCTAAGTCCGCCATCTAATGGAGCAAGAAATAGATGACCTTTAAAATCATTGAATGATTTTGATCGAGAACGGTAAATTACATTTTGTCCGTCATTTGTCCAGCCCATAACAATGTTGTTTGGACCCATTCTGTCAGAAATATCGTCTCGAGATAGTGTTGCAGTGTAGGTAATACGTACAGGCGAGCCTCCAGCTAATGGCATTGTGTAAACTTCGGTATTTCCATCGTACTGAGCTGTAAAAGCAATTGTTTGGCCGTCAGGTGAGAAGTGTGGAAACATCTCATAACCTTCATGAGATGTAATTCGTGTTGCATAACCACCTTCAGTGGCAACAAGATATAAATCACCAGCATAACAAAAGACCACAGTATCCCCGTAAATTGCAGGAAAACGCAAAAGTCTAGTTTCTTCGATTGCAAATGCAGAATGGACTACAATTCCGAAGAAGATCGAAAGAAGTATTTTTTTTATCATAAACGTTTATATATCAACCTCGAGCGTGTATCCCATACGTCCTAAAAGCATGGCATTCTCGTATGAATATTTTACACCCAAAACTTTTGGAAGATACAAAGAATTTATGATATTGTTTGATATTAGTTCGATTTTTAGACGAGATGCTTGTCCAGCCAACAACATGAATTTAAATAAATACTTATCATTGAATTTTTCTGAAATGCCATTATCCCCAAAACCTGATTGCAAATATACGGTTCTAAGTCCATTTTTGAAAAATTCTCCGCTCGCAGATGCTAGATATCCATGAAATGCTCGATTGGAAGAAATCCACTGATCGGCATCGCTTAATTCGGCATCTTCTGCAGCAGTTCCCAGATTTACTATGGTTTCTTTTATTAAGGGTAGTATTGCGTTAATTATTCTTGCAGGTGCTTTAAAATTAACATCTAAGCAGCTGTTCTTATCGGTTGTGCCAGCAAGGTTGATCACATAGTCAAAGACCAGATTTTGTCCTTTAATTTTATCAATAAATGCTTCAACAGAATTACTATCAGTAAAGTCACATGTGAAAACAGTTTTACCGTTAAAATTTTGAAGTAAATCAGAATTTTTGCATGCCTGTAGCCAAAGATTTGCTCCTCGTTTTTGCATTTCATTAGCGAGTTCCATACCAATTGTCCCAGACGCCCCAAGTATTAATGCATTCTTCCCAGCCAATTCATTTTTATGCAGATAATAATCTGAGTTTTGAGGCTTAATGTTTTTGTGAATATAAGTAAATGCCCCAAAATTTCCTCCAACTCCAGCTGTAGCACTAAGAATTCGAGTATTATTTGTAAGCATATCATTTTGTGACATCATTGCAAGACTAAGTGGAACCGTTGCGCCCGAGACATTGCCGTAGTTGTTCTGCCCACCGAGGAAAACCTTTGATTTCGGAATTCCGAGACTTTCAGCAGTAGGAAGTAAAATTACATTTCCTGTCTGATGTGGAACCAACCAATCAATATCGTTTTTATTCCAAGAACTTTGCGCCATGCATTTTTCAGCAGCATAAGGCAAGTTAATTGTTGCTCTGTCTTTGATAAGTGCGTCGTCCATATACAAATTCCTCTTATGATCAACACCCACATAGTCGAGCATATTTAAATCATGAAGATTAAGAATGTCTATTAATCCATATTTCTCATCATCCACGAATCTAGATACAATAACTGCCGCAGCCGCATCACCAAAGGTAACAAAGGGAACAAATTTCGTTCTTTGAGTAAGAAACGAAGACATTGTTTCGGTATGTGCAATTAGAATATGTTTAGCATTGCTATTAGATTTAAAATAGCCGATTGCAGTCTCTAAATTCATGTTGAATCCTGCACAGCCACTGGCCAAGGTAAATGCTGGGCGTTTGTCGGAAAAAGGAACAAAGTATGATTTTACGGTTGCTGCAATTCCTGGAGCTTGCTCATGAGGCGATACGGTGCTAACATACCAAGCATCAATGTCTCCAGCTTGTAACTGTGCATCTGTTAATGCAGATTCAACAGCTTTTATGCAAAGTTCGAGTGATGTTTCAGCATAATAGAGCTTTTTTGTGGTTGGTGGGAAAGGAGTGACGTGGTGTCTTTCGTAAAAACCCATGATATGACCAGCAAAATAGTCAAATGGACTCGAATTTGGATTTGATTTTTTAAATTCTAGATATTTAGCACTCTTTTGAATTTTTTCATTACTAAAACCTTGGAGAAATCCTTTATCAATAGCGTCTGAGATATCCTGATTAGTGATTTTATATTTGCCATGCGAATAACCGAATCCTGAAAATATGTAGTTTTCGTATTTCATAATTAAAAGTTTAAATAACCGTCTTTAATTACCTTTAAATTAGACTCATAGCTAATTCTTACCTTAGGAATTTTTAATCTATAAACCGATTTTAGCATTCGTTCAGCAATTTCTGCAACTGGAATAAGTTCTTTTTGTCTAATCATGCTCATCGAAGCCTGAATCTGAGTGTTTTCAAGCTTTCCCATCATTCCAGAATCAATAATTCCAGGTAGATAATATATGCAACGGGTATTGTTTTTGTAAATGTCTGTTGCTAAACTCACAGAAAAACCTCTTAATGCTCTCTTTGATGCAACATAAGATGCCGACCCTGGAAATTGAGCATCTTCACCGACCGAGCCTGTAATTAAAATACATTCTGAGATATTGTCTTTTATTTGTGTGCACAAATTCTTGATTGACAAATAGTTAGAGTTTGTTACATGAGTAAATTCTTCATCTGAAATTAGACTAGCTTTTCCTAGAGAACCTGTAATTGCATGAGTATTAATTAGGAAGTTTATCAAAGGAAATTCCTGTTTTATTTTTTGAGTCATGCTAGTAAGTTCGATGGAATAGTTAAGATTTGCTTTGTAGAGATTAACTTTTATACCGAATTCCTTTTGTAGTTGTGTTTTTAATTCCTCAGCACGAAGTTTATTTGAATTATAGTGGAGTAGTAGGTCAGCACCTTTTTTTGCAGCTATGCGAGCGATTTCACTTCCTAAACCACCAGTAGCTCCAGTTATCAGAATTTTTTTACCATAAAGATCTGGTTGTGTTTTGAATATTGGTTTATTATCAGGAATTAGATATGCAAATCCTCCAAATTCACCTCCCAGACCTGCAACTGCAGTAATAATTTTTCCACCAGCAACAAGTCTATTGCTATCTTCGAGTATCGTTAAGCAAGCCGGAACAGAAGCTCCAGAGAGGTTTCCATAGTTAATCTGAACTTCTTGAAAAACTTTGTTTCTATCTAGTTCTAAAAGTTTTGCAACTGAGCCAACAATTGCATTTCCTGTTTGGTGAGGAATGAAATAGAGCAAATCTTCTTTGTTCCAACCACAAGTTTTAAGAAGTTTTGTTGCAGTTTCGGCAATATTTGGCACCGCTCTCATCTTCACCATCCTAGGGTTCATGTAAAGATTTCCTTTATTGTCAGCGCCAAGAAAATCGAGCATTCTAGTATCTTCATTATTTGAGATGGCTAAAATACCTTGTTTAAATTCTGTTTTTACTCTGCTAAGAACCACTGCTGCAGCAGAATCACCGAATGTTGAAAAGGGAACAAAATCCTTCTCTTCGGGTAGTAATGCGGACATAACTTCGGCATGTGCAATAATTATATGATTCGCTTTTGGATTATTTTCTAGATAGCTTACTGCATTTGCTAAATTTATATTAAATCCTACACAGGCTGATGTGAGTGAATAAACTGGTGATTGATTTTCAATATCTGTAAAATATGCTTTTGCAAATTCTCCAATTCCTGGCGCAAACTGGTGAGGTGTTGCAGTACCAACAAACCATGCATCAATATCATTTCCCGATAAACCTGATTTTTGTAATGCTATTTGAATTGCTTCTACGCATAAGTCGAGAGAATTAGGGGCTTCTTTATAATTATGTGCAACAGGTGGGAAAGGAACCACATGAAAACGCTTTTTAAAGCCCATAATGAACTCTGTCATGTAATTAAATGCAGTATCGCTTGGATGTGTAGTTAGAAACTCTTTAAACTCATCAGAAGCCGCAATTCTATCTTGGTCAAATCCTTCGAGATAGCCTGATGATGTATATTTCTCAATATCCGAGTTGCTTACCTCGAACTTTCCTGTTACAAAGCCGCTACCTGTAAATATAAAACTGTCAATCATAATTTACTTTTTACGTCTCGATTCGAAAAATGCTTTAATATTTTCTCTACCACTTTTTTGAAGTACAGAACTAAATTCACGTGATTCCATTGTTAAGCTATCGTTTAAATTACCATACATACCTGAAATAATAATTTTCTTAATTGCTGCAAGCGATTCTGGGCTTTTTAGGCTTAACTCTTTAGCGAATTTATAGGTTTCGTCGTAAAGCTCATCTTCTAAATATATTTTTTGAACTAATCCTCTAATCATAGCATCTTCAACTGGAATAGGGTTACCAGTAAAAAGATAATATGCTGCGTCACCAGGACTGAAATACTTTGAGAATATGCTGATACCACCTGCACCTGGAATTATTCCTAAATCAGATTCTGGCAGTCGCAGCACAGCAGATTGAGAAGAAAATCTTATGTCGCAGTGAAGAGATAATTCCATTCCACCGCCATAAACAATTCCGTTTAATGCTGCAATAACTGGAATAGGAAGGTTTTGCAGACTCCCAAAAGATTTCTGTACACGCATGCATAATAAAAGAGCTCTTTCGTAATCTGCTGCACCAATTTCTTTCAAGTCACCACCGGCTGAAAATACATTGTCTGTTCCTCTGATTATCAACACTTTACATTCTTTGTTGTTATGTATTGATTCAATTATTTCGTCAAATTCATCAAAGAATAATTGGCTCAAAGAGTTTAGTTTCTCGGGATAATTCATCTTGAGAATACCAATGTTTTCTGTGATTTCAAATGTAATTGTCTTGTAATTCATTAAACTTCAATTTGGTGGTAAAAATACTAATTCTACGGATAAATAAATGCAATAATCGGATTTTATAATGAAGGTAATTATAAAACAGTCCATTATTAATAACTTCCATTGATAACAGCATTTAATCGCCTCAATTACAATGGAAATGTAAGAATTAATGTAAAGGTGGATATTATTTTTACTTATTAATACACGAATCCTGATTTCATTTGTGTTTTTTACTTAAAAATATGTAAATTTGTAACTGTAAATAAATAATTTATAACCCATGAAAAGAATACTTGTATTGTCAGCAGCACTCATGTTAAGCCTTTCGGCGTATTTGCAATATGACATTGAATTAGATTTTGGCATTATTCAGAATGGTTCGCAACTCGTTTTGGATAGCGTTTTAATTGAAAATCAGACAACTGGGCAGGATACGATGATTTATAATGCTAATGCTGGCTTTACAACAGAAATCATTGCAGGATTAAATCAGTTTTCCGTATCAGCAGACAAGCTGACTGTAAGTCAAAACTATCCAAATCCTTTCTCTGGAGTAACAAATATTGATGTATTTGTTCCAGGTAATGAATTATCTGTAAAGGTGTTTGATAGTACCGGCAAAGTATTAAATAAAGAAATATTTAATACTGGGAAAGGCATGCATTCATTTGAATTTTGCTCAGGTTCTAGTTCACAATATTTTATAAATTTTAGTTGTGATGGGCAGGAGCAAAGCATAAAACTTACAAATTTAAGCTCTTCACAGACAAAATCTGCATTTAAGTATCAAGGTAGAATTGAGGAAACCACAGAAAAATCGGCAAAATCAAGCCTCTTTTATTATTATTTCGGAGATGTTTTATGCTTTACAGGTTATGTAACAGCTTGTCAAACTGTACAAAGTACGTCGCTAACTGATAGTCCAGGAGAATCACAAACTTATAACTTTGATTTTACTTATATCACAGAAATACAGCCCGAATCTCCTGCTATAGTTGAAATTATCATCAGTGAGACAAGTATTTCATGGGAATGGTCTGATGTAAGTGGAGCATTAGGGTATAAATATAATTACATTGATGAATACAGTACAGCAACCGATTTGCTTACTGAAACACAGCTGTGGCAAGAAGAATTGGTGGCAGGTACAAATTACAAGTTATTTGTTTGGGCATACAATGAATGTGGAGAATCATTCTCAAAAGAGCTAAATAAAGCAACAACAGCATTGCCATTAACACAGAGCGAAATAGATTTGATTTTAAGTGGCGCAAATACAACAGCAATGGAACTCATGGAGATTTGTGAGCAACCCGATTCACTAATTCTTAGAGCTCTTTCTACCAATGTAATTATTGGAGAAGAAAATCTACAACATCTCACGGACAGAATGAAAAAGACAGTACTGGGCACAGGTGTTGGTATTGCAGCTCCTCAGGTCGGGATAAATAGAAGAATAATTTGGGTGCAGCGATACGATATTGGCTCTGTTGTTCATCCATGGGGACTATATTTTAACCCTAGAATTGTAAATTATTCAGATACAATTGCTGTTCGAAGTGATGGCTGTCTCTCTGTAAATACAGCATGTGAAAATGCTTATGGAATAGAAGGTAACTCATACAGAGCATTGTGGATTGATGTAGAGTATTATCTTGCTGATGGCACTTATGTTCTTGAAAGAATCAATCAACAATATACAGCGCATATTTTTCAGCACGAGATTGACCATCTGGATGGAATCATGTTTTTTGATAGGCAAGTAGAGGAGAACCTAGGAAAATATGTTTTAGTGGAGGGCGAGTCCTACGAAGACTTACCTAAAATAGACTGATAAACGAAAAAGGCGAGAATTTCTCGCCTTTTTCGTTTATATCATTTACAAAGATTTATCCTACAGCTCCAACAATTGTAATTTTACCGTCCTCTGATACATAAAACATAAGTCTCGATTTAATTACATTTCCGTCCTTGAGTCCGATTTTAAACCATACTTCATTACCATCTAACTCTGAAAAAACAATTTTTCCTGTTTTCACCGAACTAATATCTTTAAGGGATGGAGAAATAAAGTTATCATCTTTATCAGTACCAGCAAGTAACTCACTCAAAAACTGATCTGTTCGTCCTTCCAAAAAACCATCGTGTTGAAAAGCAATATAGTCTTTGTCGATGAATGACATTACTTGAGAAACATCTCCCTTAACAACTACAGAAGCAAACTGGTTAAAAAAAACCTTAGCGTCTTTTTTAGACACTGATTGGCAAAATGTTGTCATGCTAATAAATAGCGCCAATACCGTAAACATTGATTTCATATAAATAAAAATTAGTAAATAATAA
>CAZOHR010000040.1:0-17002 GCA_964579045.1 uncultured Bacteroidales bacterium
TAGCAACTTCAGTGTACTTTTCGATTTGTTTGATCATTTTTTTAGCGTCAGCTTCAGGACCACCACAAGATGCTAAAGTGAGGATGAAAGCAGCTAAACTTAATAAAATAGCGATTTTTTTCATAATTGACAAAATTTAAGTTATAAAATTATTTAAAGTGTAAATAAACGCAATTTTTTTAAAAGTTGAAAATACTTTAAGGAATTTTTTAGAAAATTTCTTATGACTTACTAACAATTTGTTGAAAACTAGATCTAAAAATGCCTATTCAAGATTTTCTGCACCTTCACAATCCCAAAGAGACATCAGAGCGTCGGTATATTCTACCATGATTTTCTTGTTGTCTTCTTCTTTCATAAAATCCTGCATGAGCTTTTGAGCTTCAGTATCTTCTTCGTATTTTTTATCCATTTCTTTGGAGAAATCATCAATTTCTTTGCTTATCTTGTTTAATTCTTCAAGTTCTTTTTCATTCAGAACTTTGTCATCTACAGCCTTTACAGCTATTTCAGTGTAATTTTCAAACATTTTAAGCATTTTTTTTACGTCCGATTTTGGTCCGCCACACGAAGCCAACGTAATAATTAAAACAGCAGCTAACGAGAATAAAGTAATTTTTTTCATAATATTAAAAATTTGTTCGGCTAAAGATACACATATTCGTAAAAGTTCACAAAGATTTTTAAATAAATTTTGCTACTACAGGCATTCTTCGTCCAAATCCGAATGATTTTGATGAGATTCTTAAGATTGGGGGTGCCTGAAACCGCTTATATTCGTTGGCGTTTACAAGTTTTAGGACATAATCAATAGTTTGCCTGTCAATTCCAGTTTCTTCGATATTAGCAGCACATTTTTTTTGCTCAATATACGAGAATAGGATTTTATCTAGGATACTATAATCGGGAAGCGAATCAATATCTTTCTGATCAGGTCGTAATTCCGCTGATGGAGCCTTGGAAATTATATTCTGAGGAATAATATTTCCGAATTCAGAATTAATATACTCTGCGAGAAGATAAACATCTGTTTTGTAAACGTCCCCCAAAACGGAGAGAGCACCATTCATATCTCCATAAAGAGTGGTATAACCTACTGCAGCTTCACTTTTATTCGAGGTGTTTAACACAATATGTCCAAATTTATTTGAGTATGCCATAAGTATGCTTCCTCTTAATCTAGCTTGGATATTTTCTTCGGCAACGTCAGGTTTGGTATTAGTAAAAACATCAGCCATCGTTTCCGAAAAACTATTGCGAAGTTTCTCTATATTAATAATATGGTGTGAAATATTGCATCTTTTTACCATTTCGATGGAATCATCAACCGAATGATTGCTCGAAAAAACTGTTGGCATTAGTAGAACATCCACATTTTCGTTACCCAATGCTTGTATTGCGAGAGCTAAAGTTACCGCAGAATCTATTCCGCCAGATAATCCTAAAACTGCTTTCTTTAACCCGGATTTGGAGAAATAATCTTTGATTCCAGTTATAAGCGCTTTGGTGATAAATGCTATTCTGTTGCTTTGCAAGGATGTGTTTGCAGCTTTTATTGGTTTAATTTCACTTAAATGTTCTAAATCTATAATTTTAAAATCTTCTTCAAAATACTCACATTGCAAAACTTTATTACCAGCTTTATTAATAATCATGCTGCCACCATCAAATATCAAATCAGTATTTGCACCAGTTTGATTAACGTATATAATTGGTAATGAGTATCTTACAGCATTTTTAAATAAAATCTCTTGACGATTGTCAGCCTGATTGTAGGAATATGGAGAACCAGAAATATTTATAACATAGTCAGGGTTAAACTTTTTCAGAATTTCCAGTGGTGAGTTTTTGTAAAGCATTTCTCTATCGAAAATCCCATAAGTGCGTTGCTCGTCCCACAAATCCTCACAAATTGTAATTGCCAGTTTTTTGTTTTTAAATTCAATTATTTCGAAAACATCGTTGGGTTCAAAATATCTGTATTCATCAAAAACATCGTATGTAGGCAGTAAAGTCTTGTTGAAGAACTTCTGAATTTTTCCATCATAAAGAAAAGCAGCCGAATTATATAAGTTTTTTCCTCTATTTTGCTTGTTAATTGTTGGTAGGCCAACTATAGCTGCAATGTTTTTTGTATATGAGCAAATCTTTTTCAGTTGAAGCATACAATTCTCTACAAAGGCTTTTTGTTCGAGCATGTCGAGAGGACTATAGCCACAAATTGCTAATTCTGAAAAAATTACGAGATCTGCTCCGTTTTGTTCTGCATTTATTATGCTGTCGATTATCTTATTTGTATTGTATTCGAGATTGCCAACATGAAAATTTAACTGGGCCAATGCTATTTTCATAATTTTGAGAATTAAAAAGCCCGACTGAAAAACGGCCGGGCGTATTGTTTAAAGAATGAATGTTTTAGAATAAAATTCCGACTTTCAGTTGGATATCACTTAATGCAACTTTAGGATTTGCTTTGGTTTCCATTGCAGCAGTTGTAAACACTTCTGATTTGTCAACGTCGAGTAAGCCTCCAGTATATAAGAGCTCGAACAAAATTCTAGTGTTTCCAGAAAGTGAATATTCGGCACCTCCACCAATATGCCAACCAGCATTAAAAAAAGCAATATTATCATTGTCGAACAAGATGCTTTCTTGTCCAGCAACATCAGCTAAAGCTTTTATATTAATTAATGGTGTAACTCCTGCTTTTAGGAAGTAAGTTAAATACCCGATTTCATTAGTTTTGCCTTTAAATCCAAAAGGAATAGCAAGATAGTTGAGATTGTAATTAATCTCATCGCCGGCAGCTAAAGTGTCGAAAGCGATACCTTCTTTTGAAGTAAATGGCAAAGCACCATTAACAAAAGTTACATTACCACCCAAATTTGCAAATTGAATTCCAGTAGAAATTGCAAAATTGTCCATTAGATTTATGTCAACTAAAGCTCCAAAAGTATAACCTAATTTCATACCTTTAGTAGTTACTGTTTTGCTGTCAGTACTCATCCACGACATTGTTGGCCCAAAGAATAAACCTCCTGATAACTTTTGAGCAAAAATATTTCCTGTTAACACGACTGCTAATATGCACACAATTATTTTTTTCATATCTTTATGGTTTTAAAATTTGTAAAACATTAAGTACAAAAATAGTAAATTTTTTCATACATAGTTAAAAATGAGGAATAAATTGATTTATATAGCAGCAATTGTGGTAGTAGCAGTCGCTGCGTTTTTTACAATTAGATATTTTGTTAATCGCAATCCTTTAGATGTAGATGTGTCCGATATTGATGTTGCAATAAAAATTGAGAGATTCGACCTAGAATTAAAATCAGTTACAGAAGGCAATTCATTTGAGAATATCGAAAAACTTAGCTCGAAATATGGAGATTTTTTTGAGATTTATAATTATGAAATCATAGGAATCGGAGGCATTGAAAATTCGTCATATCTTACATATTTGCAAACTTTTTTAAATGATTATTCTGTTACCGAGGCTACAAAGATTGTGGAGAAGGAGTATAAAGATATGTCTGAAATTGAAGAGGAGTTAACAGGTGGATTTAAGCATCTGGTTTACTATTTTCCCGACATGAAAGTGCCAAGAGTTGTTACCTTTATTGCAGGATTTAATCATTCGGTAGTTGTTGCTAATGGTTTTGTTGGAATTGGATTGGACAAGTATTTAGGAGCCGACTGTGAATTGTATAATATGCTTGAGATTCCCGATTTCTCAAAAGTGGAGATGACTCGTGAGCAAATTTCTATTGATGTAATGACTGCTTGGATAGATGCAGAATATCCTTTTATGCCTAAAAACGAGAATCTACTCGAATACATTATATATAACGGTCGTAAATTGTATTTTCTTACTGCAATGTTTCCTGATTTCGAAGAAGCTAGGATCGTTAAATATACCGAAAATCAGCTAGGTTTCTGTAAACAATATGAGCGTGACATGTGGACAACCCTAGTAGAAAATAAATTATTATTTAATACAGAATATTTTACCATTAGGAAGTTTGTCGAAACAGCACCTTTTACAGCTCAATTTGGACCCGATAGTCCTCCAAAAACCGGCAATTGGCTTGGCTTGCAAATTGTGAGAGCTTATATGGATAATAATAATGTCAGTTTAGCGGAACTGATGGGCGAAACTGATTATCAGAAGATTCTAAACTTGTCGGGTTACGATCCAGAATTTAAATAAAGAAAGTCTAAAGTTCGTCGGGTTCTCTTCTCTTATATTTATAGGCCAAATTTGCTAGTAGGTTGCTAAAAGTCTGCATAGCTTGCATTGTCTCCTCCGAAATCGGTTCTTTCTTTATTCGTAACAATAATAAACTATAAACAGCATCGATACATACATGAATATCGTTAGCATCTTTTTTACCAGTGAGTAATCGAAACTCATCAATATTTGGTTTTGCCCATCTGAATAATTCCGAATGTTTGTATTCTGCTGGATCTTCAAGTAATTGAGAATTAAGCAAATTTAGATCATTAATAAGATGTGTGACAAAATCAAGATCACCTTCTTTACTAATATTTTGTTCTTTCATACTTATTATTAAATCGGCATACCACTGGCGAATCTTAATTTTTATTTTTTCTCCAGTTTTGAATTCGCTGATAATAAACTTGTCCAGTAACTCAATATCAAAATTTGTAGACCTTATTATGTCTTGAATTTGTCGAATATAAATTATATACTCAACAATATTTTCTTTTTTTCTTTCCTCAGCTATTATCATTCTTCTTCCTCTTTAAGTTTGTCAATTAAACGTCTAGTTTTTTTTGTTGGCCGACCAGCGCCTTTATCATGTTTTTCGAAAGTGTTTTTAGCAAGTTGTATCTTTAAAAATTCTTCTTCAGGAGTTGTTTCGATGACAAAATCTTTTGCAATTGCGGCAGATACTCGCTTTTCTAGTAGTCCTAAAACTTTGTACGTTCGTAAAATGGGCGGCATTTTTATTTGGATAATGTCTTCTATACGTACAGCACGAGAAGGCTTTACTTGAATATTATTCATCAGCACATGCCCTTTTTTGCATTCTTCTGTTGCCAAATTACGTGTCTTATAAACACGTACAGCCCATAAAAATTTGTCTATTCTGAGGTTTTGAAGCATAGTTTAAAACATGTTGATAGCAAAAATAAATTAATGTTTTTTTAATTAAAGATAATTATTATTTTTAGGCAAAAATAATATTAACCAAATAAAATACCGTAAATGAAAAGGCTTTTTATTTTACTTATTACTGTGATGCTTGCTGCATCGGTGAATTTGCAAGCACAGAAGACGTTTATGGACGGCAGTATTCTTAGTACCGATCCTATTAATCCAACAGCTTTTAACGACAAATTATTTCAAGATGTATTAATCTATAAGATTAATGTTTTCATGGATTCGTTAGGACTTGAGGGCTTCGAAGCACATGACTTCTTTTTGAAACCTGCTAGAGAGCACGCAATTATGATGTCGGAAATGGAAGATGCTAGTCTCGAAGGTCCTGGTGGTTATAAAACCGTTCGTGATAGACTTATTGCTTCTGGCGGAACTGGAATTGGCGCAGAAGTCGTTGGTCGTATTACAATTAGAGTTTCAAATGAGTATATCTCTTATGAATCGCTCGCCCAGCAGGTTCTCGAAAGATGGAAAACTGGTAAGTATTCAAAAGATTTATTGTCTCAAAAATATTTCTTCGCAGGTGCGAGTGGAAAAGTTGATGAAACAGGTAAGAAGGTTTTTGTTTCTGTTTATATGGGAAACTATGCTTCATTAACTCCATCGGGATATGCAGAAGGTGAATTAACAGTTCCTCCAACAACAAAAAAATATGGTCTGAAACCATACGACGACAAAGTATGTAAGAAGATGGGTCGCAAAATGCCAAACCTTATTGATTTACAGGAAGGCTTGTCCATTAATAATAATGGAGAAATTGTATTTAAATATAACGATCTTAAGAAATTCCGCAGATTTATGAAAGGGAGCAAGGATGCTGTAGCTGTGGATATTGTTCAAAAAGATCAATTTGAGAAATGTAAAAGTCAGAATATTGCCGACTACTCCAATGTAAATATTGGCTACATGACAAAAAGAATGTGGTCGAAGAAGATTTACAAAAACAATATTGCTCCAGGCGAAGGCAAAAAGAACAAAGTTACTAAACTAGAAGTAGTATTAGGAGAATTGCCATTAGAGTTTAAGCCAGAAGACGTTGAACTCAATTTAATTGTGGTAAAGGAAAAATCTGTTTGTGCTAATATTCCTCAATCATGGGTTGATGGAAAAATTTATGACTTCGTTCCTAAAATTGGGTTATTACCAGATACTCTACTACCAGCGGGTGTTCCAGAATATGCACCAACAGAAACTTCAACACAATTGAAATTCAGAATCCCATTTGAGCAAGGTAAGTATACTTATAAGCCAGAAGATATGATTCCTGTGCTAGCGGCATTGAATGAACCAGATTTTATTATTAATAAGATATTCATTTCTGCATATTCATCTCTTGAAGGAACACAGAATGAAAATGCTGTATTACAGAAAAAGAGAGCCGAAAGTATCGTGAAAGCTCTTGAAGAAAATCAAAATGCTAGCATTGTTGACTCAATTGTTACTGCTCCTAATCTAAAAGATATGCAAGCAGATGCAAAAGGAACTATCTATGATGCTGTTTGTGAAATGGAACTAGAAGAAGCAATTGCTTATGTTAATAGTAAACAAACTGAACTAGAATTCTTACTTGTAAATCATAGATATGCCGACGTAGTTATCTGGATTACCTACGATATTGAAGGAGAAAAAGAACAAAGATATGTTCTAGATCAGTTTAATAAAGCTGTTGAAGCTAATCAACTCGACCGTGCACTTTCAATACAAAAGTATATCCTTAAACGCGTAGTTGAAGGACGTTATAATGATAAAGCAGTGTCTGACATGAGAATTCCTCAAGGAAAAGAATATGTAGGGCTGAATATGAACAAAATTTGGTTAACTCAATTTGTGTTTAAAGATGTTTTGGACGAGGACTATCTAACAAAAGTGGATGACCTTAACAAGCTAGACATTGCTAATATTTATGTTGATTACAATGATATTTTGTGCGAGGTGGTTGTAACCGATCTTGAGAATACTGCAAAAACCGACAAACTTCAAGCTAGAATTGACAAAATATATAACACTCCGATTAGTGTTGATTTGGTAGATTTACTTAACATAGAGCTTCAATATCAAATAATGGATATTTATAAAGATTCACTAGGTTATGATCATCCTTTGGTTGTGAAGAGTCTTGCAAAGATTAAAGAAATTATCAAATTCGACGAGCTAACATGGCAAAACTCTCTTAAATTGTCGAGTGTTTTTATTAATCACGCAGATTATGCATATGCAATTAAGTTACTCGAGCCTTGGATTTATGATGAACATATTCCACTTGTTTTGCTTACAACTTACGTTACAGTTTGTTCAAAAGTAGAATATAAAGTTCATTCAAATAATTTCTATTATGCTCTTGAGAAGGTGAAAGCTCAGGACAAAGATTATTTCTGTAAACTATTTGCAGGTGATAAACTTTCTGTTCAAACATTTGCAAACACAAGGGTCAAGAATTTGTATTGCGATACCTGTAAGAGGTAAAATAATTAAATATTTGAAAGGCTGCATATGAAATTATTCAGTTGCAGCCTTTTTTGTTTAATAATTATCAATAATTTTGAGAATTTTAATTTTTAAGGTAATGAAACATTTTTTATTGTTTTTTCTTCTTTTAGTTGGTTTAACTGCATCTGCACAATATCAACTCATAGGTAATATCGAAGGATATATGAGGAGGGAGGTCAATATATGCTCTCAGTTTGGTGACGAGAGTAAGATTCTCGAAGTTGTTAGGACAGATCTTAATGGTGGTTTTAGTTTCTCATTTGCCGACCAAGAGGTGGGTTTATACAGAATTTATCTTGATACTCAGGATTCTTTCGATATAATTTTTAATAATGAGGATGTCGAAATAAGTACAAAGGTTGAGAATCCACAATACAATGTGAAGGTGATAAGGTCTGCAGAAAACATTCAACTTTATTCATACATTGTTCAAAATTACGTGTTTGATTACAAAATAGATGTATTGACACAGCTTGCAGAGATTTACCCAGATGGTAAATTTAGACGAAAAGCAGAAGTTGAATTGGCAAAAGAGATAAGCTTGAAAAATAAAAATCTTGACAAGGTTATAAGAAAAGACTCGAAGAGTTTTGCAGGACGATATCTCAGTTATTTTAAAGAATTGCCAGTATCATCGAAGTTTAATGAGTATGAAAGAATAGAGTTTTTAAAAGAAAACTATCTAAAAAGCTTTAAGTTTAGCGATGTAGCACTTATTAATTCAGATGCATACACTAACGTTGTTCTCAATTATTTCAAACTCTTCAAGAGTAATAACACCGAAATTTATTACAACGCAGGAAAAGAAATCCTCGATTATGTTTTTTTTGAGGACCCAAAAATATTTAGTTTCTTATTTGAGTATATTCTTACAGGATTTGAATCACTCGAACTTGATGAGCCTGCTGCTAAACTAAGTCTTGAATTTGGTGATGTTTGCAGTGACGATAATGAGACTCTTAAATTGAGAATTAAGAGTAATACATTACTGTCGAAAGGAAAAAAAGCACCAGATTTTTCGGCCAAAACAATTTCGGGAGAGGACTTTGTATTATCCGAGATGAAGGGGGATTATACTTTGATAATTTTCTGGGCCACATGGTGCGAGCATTGCCAAATTACCATGCCTCGACTAGCTGCTGCAGGCAATATTTTTAAAGAAGCAAAGATGGATATTGTGGCAGTTAGTATTGATTCTGATGAGGCTGTCCTAAAGAGCTTTTTGCTCGAGAATCAGATGCCATGGAATGTAATATGTGAGTATAAAGGCTGGGATTCACAAATAGTTATTGATTATGCTATTTATGCTACACCATCAATGTATCTAATTGATAAGAATATGAATATTGTAGCAAAGCCGTTTAATGAGGAGAAGCTTTATAATGAGCTCGAAAAAATATTAACACAATAATATATTATGATTATAAAACATGCCGAGTATTTGATGTCTAATGAGGACTACAATAAATGTCCTGATGACGATTTTCGCGAAATTGCCTTTATCGGACGGTCAAATGTCGGGAAGTCATCATTGATAAATATGCTTGCAAACAGTAAAGGTTTAGCAAAGATTTCATCAAGTCCTGGGAAAACGCAAAAGATTAATCATTTTTTAATCAATAAGCAGTGGTATTTGGTTGACCTACCTGGATATGGATATGCAAAATTGCCGAAAACGATGAGGGAGAAATTTACAAAAATGATTAGCTCTTACATTTTAAAACGCAAAAATCTAATATGCCTATTTGTTTTAATTGATAGTAGAATTCCTGCTCAGAAGATTGACATTGAGTATATGTACTGGCTTGGTAGCAATGAGGTGCCTTTTTGCATTGTGTTTACAAAATCTGATAAGATAGGTGTTAATAAGCTAAAGGATAGTATTGAGGAGTATAGCAGAGTTATGGGCGAAACATGGGAAAATCTGCCAGATATGATTGTAACTTCGTCGGTTGATGGAAGCGGCAAGGAGGAATTGCTAAAATATATTGAGAAACTTATTAAGATTGCATAAAAAAAAAGCCTGACATGTCAGGCTTTTTTTATGCGTCTTTTATTAGTTCCTAGAAGAAAGAACGGCTGCGACGAACATTTTCTCCGATGTTCATACCAAAAATAATTTCCTGAGAACCAAAAGTATATGCAGACAAATCGCTGAATGTAAAGTCATAAGCATATCCGAAATAATACTGATTGTGTTTAAAACCAATTGCAGTAATAAATGAATCGCCAGGACGAATAGACATTCCAAACCAATAATCTTTATCGTAATACATTTTTAAGTTGATATCAAACTGTGGAGGAGTGATTTCTGTCATTTTCATTAAGAGAGAAGGTTCAATTTCTAACTGTGGTGAATTTGGGAATACAAATTTATAACCTCCCATAACAAAATAGTGACGAACCATCTTGTTTTCTTCTAGATTACGATTGATTTTTAACTTTGATTGGAATAGGTGAGCAGCAGTTATCCCGCCATAGTATCTTTTTCCATATGCATAAACTCCAAAGGTAGCATCAGGAACGATAGTTTTCTCAACCATGTAAGTAATTGCTGGATCATCATAAATTGTAAGATTGAAAAATCTTTGATCCATCTTATATTGGAAAGCAATAGCAGATAAACCTAAAGATATTTTATTCAACCTGTCAATATGAAAATGATAAGCATAAATTGCTTGAATTCCAATATGACTTTCTGGACCAAAATCATCGTTAAAGATAATTGCGCCAATACCAACATTGTTGTTAGCAAGCATTGTATGGCCGCTCAATGTTTGAGTAGAAGGAGAATCTTTAATTCCGATCCATTGTTTGTGAATACTAAGCAAAACTGGAGAATAATTTTTACTTCCAGCTATCGCAGGGTTAATAAAAAAGTCGTTAAGCATGTACTGGCTATATAAAGGCAATTGCTGCGCATTGACGTATCCTGTCGTTGCGAGAACTAATAGCGCTAAGCCAAGTAAAAATCTTTTCATAAGTAGGCGGTTATAATATTGGTAAAAACAACAATTTTCACTTAAACACAAATATAAATCAAATTTTAATACAAAAATATAAAAATACAAATAATTTGAAATTTTAATACAAAGACTGACCTTGTTTTGTCCTTATCCCGAGATTCCAGCCAAAAATTAGCTCTTGAGAGCCAACAGTATGAGCAGATAAATCGCTAAAAGTAAAGTCATAGGCCATTCCAAAGAAATAATCTTCGAAGGTGAAACCAAACATTGTAACAAATGAGTCGCCACCACGAACAGAAAGTCCGGCAAAAAACCTTTTGTTTACATGCATTTTAAGGTTTACATCTGTTTGTAGAGGTGTAGTTTCTGTAAATTTCATCAGGATAGATGGTTCAATTTCAATATGATACTGACCAGGAAAAATAAACTTATATCCTCCCATAATAAAATAATGTCTGACCATTTTGTTGGAATTGTCCATCCATGTACCGGTAATTTTCATTTTTGATTGCAGTACATGTGCAATGGAAATTCCACCCCAATAATTTTTGGAATATGCGTATGCTCCAAAACTTGCATCAGGAACAGTTACACTTGTTCTTTCTCGTGTTAGAATAGGCTCATAACCGTAAAAATCATCCTGACTAATGCGCATAATATATTGCATAAAAATAGCATTTAGCCCAAATGAAACGCGAAGTTTGTTATTTACCTTGAGATGATATGCATAAGTAGATTGAACTCCAATCATTCGAATAGGACCAAAAGAGTCGTGGAAAATCATGCCTCCAATGCCCATAATATCGTTAGCTAATCTATGATGCAGTGTGACGTATTGTGTTGATGGTGATTCGTCGATTCCTATCCATTGCTTGTGTACACTGAGTTTTAAGGGAGAGAAACTCTTTTCGGTTCCAGCAACACCTGGATTTATAATATAATTATTCTCAAAATATTGACTATAAAGAGGAATCTGCTGCGAAAATACTGGCGCAGCAATTAAAATCCAGAGAATGTGTAGAATCAGTTTTTTCATTTTTACTTTTTAACGAAATTATCTTACAATAGTTTCAGTTCCAGATTTAAGATTATTGCTAATATCAATATGATTAATATAAGCACCTTTTTGGGACATCTTGTCCGTCATAAGTATCTCTCTAGCCAGATCTTGAGAATTGCAAGTAAGACGTTGAGAACAGACATTGATGTTGAAAAACAACAATACTACTGTACTCAAGGTCAGTATCTTAAAAATTTTCATTACTTCTAACTTTGTCTTTAATAAGTCTTAGCGCACAAATTTACTCTTTTTGTTTGAGTTATTGGTAAACTTACAGTTAAAACTTTTGGTAATAGACGAAAAATAATTGAGAAGGTTGTAGATAAATCTAAAAAATATCGACTAAAACATTGGACTTGAATTTCCAGTTGCTTTATCAGTTTTTGTTAGATACATTCCAATGCAGATTTCGTGAGCGCCACTGCTTACATTTCTTATACGTGAAGTCACAAAGTCGAAGGAATAAGTAAATATAAAACGGTCATATTTATATCCAGCAGTAAATACCAAAGCATCACCTTTACTTAAATTTAAGGAAGCTAAAAATGAATTATTGTATGTATAGCTTGCTATTAAATCGAATTTGAAAGGTGTAGATTTTGCAAAATATAGATTTACACTAGGAGTAAAATTGTGAATGCTGCTACTTTCTCCAATTTTATAACCACCAGTAATAAAATAGTGTCTTTGATTTCTGATTAAACCAGGCACCTCGTTGGTGTTGTCAAAAAATATGTATTTTGTTTTAAAAAGTTGAGTTACAGAAAAACCAGCAAAATATTTACTACTGCTAATCATAATTCCTGCATTTGCATCAGGTTTCCATGTTTTATCATCCATGTTTTGATTAATACTCTGGTCATCGGCATCGTAAATAGTAATTTCACTACTATTTAGTTTAAACTGAGTGAGTGTCCAAGCTAGACCAAAACTAAGATTGAATTTCTCTGTTTTTAAAAGATATACATAATTAAGATTGAAATCAAGTCTTTGAGATATTCCATAAGTGTCGCTCATTACGTATGCACCTGCACCCATATCTTGACGAAACATATATTTGCCAGAAATTGTTGAAATCCTAGGAGCCCCACTAAATCCAACCCATTGAGATCTATGGTCAATCATAATGTCAGGCATTTCCTTTAATGATAAGGATGCAGGATTTAGCGTTTGCATATTAAAAGAATGATTTCTAAAATATGGTAATTGCTGTGCTGTAAGTAGTGAAGTAACAAACAGCATTATTATGGGTATTAATATAAATTTTAAAATTTTCATATTATCTGATTATTGTAACATGTCCTTTTATTGGGTCTTTCCCTGTTCCCAAATCAATTATAAAGTAGTAGGTTCCTTCTGGCAAATCTTTACCTTCGAATGTTCCTGCCCAGTTGTTTTGGTAATTCTCTGCTTGATAAACCAAATTGCCTACACGGTTATAAATCCAAATTTCACTTCTTTCAAATTCTTCAATGTTTTCGATTAGCCAAACATCATTTGAACCATCATTATTTGGTGTGAAAGTATTGTAAATTACAAGACAGAATTCAGCCTCGGGTAAGTCAATTGTGTAAATAAAGCTACAGTTGTTTATGTCTGTAATTGTGAGATAATAAGTACCTTCACGAACTTCGCTAATTTTTTCGGTATCAGAGCTATCTCCCCATAGGAAAGAATACCCAGGAGTTCCTCCAGTTGGAACAGCTTCTATTTCGCCATCGTAAACAGCAGAACACGAAGGTTGAGTAATTATTAGATTTGGATGGATAGAATCAGGATGTGCAATTTCTACTTCAATAGTGTCGCTACAATTAAATTTGTCGGAAGCATAAACCTGATATTCGCCAGCTGGCATATTGGTTGCTGTATCGCCGATATATCCATTCGACCATACAAATGTTTTTGGGTCAAAACCATCGTCTAGACTTGCCTTAACAATTGCTAAACTGTCGCCATAACAAGGGTTTTGAGTAAGTACAATATAATCTCCGTAAATTTTTCCAGTCTTTTGTACGTTTAGACTTAGGCTATCGGTACAAGTATTTGCATCAATAACTGTAACATAATTAGTACCGTAAGATAAATTTGTTGCTGTTTGGGTGTTTTCGCCACTTGGCCACAAGAATTGATATGGTGGTGTTCCACCTAATGGTGATACTGTTCCACTACCTGCAGAAACTCCACAATTAACAGGTGATGTGTTTCCACTCAAAGTCAATAATGGTGGTTGGGTAAATCTGATGCTGTCAAAATATACACAATTGTTATTGTCCACAACAGTAATGTTGTAATAGATGTTGGCTGGCATGCCATAACCTACAAATGCATCTTGACTAACGCCATCTTCCCAAACAACCGAATACGGATTAGTGCCGCCAGTAGGATTAACATTTGCCGAAGCATCGCTGAAACCAAAACAGCTAACATTTTGTACCTGAATAAAGTTTGAATTAAGGAAGTAGGTTGGCTCGTTCAGATGGTATGTTTCTATTTTCTGGCAACCATTGTCGTCAATAACAGTAATCGTATAATCTCCTAAAGGTAGATTGCCAATAGAATCAGTATAGTAGTCATTGCTCCAAGTAAATTCATAATCAGGTACTCCGCCCATAGGAGTTACAATAATGTATCCATTGTGTCCGCCCTTACAACTGACATTACTAATAAGTTCAGAGAGAATAAGTTCATCAGGTTGACTTATAAGTGCACTTGCAGTATCTGAGCAACCGTTTGCATCGACAACTGAAACAAAATATAATCCAGGGTGCATACCTGTTAGGATTTGAGAATTATTGTTTAGATCGTGGAACCAGTAATAATGATAAGGCATTGTTCCGCCACTCGTTTGCGCATTGAGAATTCCATTGTCAAGTCCATTACAAGGGATATCAGATGATGTAATTTCGGTGGTTAATGTGTCGGGTTCAATAATTGTAACACTATGTGTCCATAGACAATCATTGGCATCAGTTACAGAAATAGTATAATATCCAGCAGGTAGATTGTGTAAATCTTGATATGTTTGTCCTGTTGACCATTCTACTGTGTATGGAGGTGTTGCTCCCGACAAACTTATGTCTATTGAACCGTAGTCTTCGCCGTGGCAAGGAAGATTTGTTGCAATAGCGTTTATCGAAATTGCCGATTCTGGTTGGTCGATAAAGATAGAATCATAAATTTCACAATTAACAAAATCACTTATAGTCACATAATACCATCCTGATGTTAAATTATTAGGATTTTGGGCTTGACTACCATTTGACCAATTGAAGAAATATGGATATGTTCCGCCATTAATTTCGGTTTGGATACTGCCGGTGAAAAATCCATAGCAAGTAAGATCGGTTGCTGTTAATTCGTGAAGCAGTGGTGGATTTATGGCAACTGTAATTGAGTCATAACTTTCGCAGTTGTTAGAATCTGTAATTGTAACGGTGTAAAATCCAGGTACTGCATAGATACTGTCGGTATCTGTGTAAAGGTCGTTAGTTAAATCACCAGTTGACCATTCGAAATCGTATGGCTCTATTCCATTTTGTGCTTCGGCATAAACATAGTCGTAAGGATCTCCATAGCAGTATGCTCCGTTTGTGAACAGCAGTGCATTAACCTCCGATTTGTCATAAGGTTTTATGTATGTTCCCGGAAAAACAAGGTCTTCTTCAAAATGCATTAGGTCCCAGGTTTCGTCAAACCAAGTAACTGGAATAAATCCCAAATTCCATGTCCATTCGAAAAGTGGGCCAATCGTCCAAGGCCCAATATCTTTTACATTTCCCAAGCTGTCGGTTTCTGGCTCATAATACCCTGCATAAGGAATTGCCGGAGATTTTATTGGATTTGTCTGGCTCAATGGTAGAATAAACTCAGGCATTACAGCAGGAGCAATCTGCGATTTAAATGGAGTAATGATGCTAATTTCGGCACTTAATGCTTCAATTACGAATGCAAATGCTATGCTGTCCCATGTGTGATTTCGAATTGTAGGCTGTATGTTGTATTTAATGCCTACATACATTGAATCCCAGTCGTGGCATGGATAGATAATGTTTAAATCGTGACCTACAGCAAGAGTTACTGTGTCGCCAAATCCATTTTGAACTTCGGCATTTGAGTTTGTTGGATCGGTAACAGTATAAGGCATTTCAACTGGGAAATCGAGTGTTGCCCAAATGGTAGGGCAGAAGTAAATATCTTGATTAAGAGTATTGGTTACGACAAAATCTACACTGAGCAAGGAATACTCTATTTGAAAAACAATATCTCCAAGTGGTGTCGTTATTGGATATTGCAAAGTGTCGTTTAAGAAATCAATGGCTTGTTGTATCTGCGGCCCCTCGGGAGGTGGAATAAAACCAGCCATTACGTACAGAAATCCAATTACATCGAGATTTACATCCATATATTCGTCAGCTCCCTGAGCAATAAGACAATTAGTACCTAGTTCAATGTGATCAGTTGTTGATACATTTGGTAAGTCCACATGAGCTTCGAAATTAAAGCCAACAAGATCGGTAAAATCAACGTCAATCGGCAGCTCGTAATCGTGACAAAATTGAAATTGATCTCCAACATAACAAGGATAAATGCAATATTCCGTTTCTCCATTGATGTGAAATAGCGTGTCGATAGTGTGAGGAACCTCAACACTTGCTGGTATAAGGTGGATAGTATCGCAGCTAAAAACACAAACTAAAATGTCTAAAAATGGATCGAACTGATACTCGAGGTCTAATGTGATTACTCCAACAGGAGGGAAATATGTTTCGAGATTCCATCCATCTGTTACCTCATATGAAGTGTAAATTGTTGCTGGTCCTCCATAATTAAAAGTTCCATCTTCGGGAAAATCTAGAGTAACATCAACAGGGTAATCTAGGCTAAAACTTCCGGTATAAAACCCATGAGCTTCAAAAGAGGAGCGGAGCATGGCAAATATTCCAAGATTCATTCCTACTCCGAATTGCTGACCAAGAAATTCCTCAACTTGTGAGAATCCCCAAGCTTCGTCGATAGTAACATCGAAAAATGTGTGGTCAACATTAATTCCGAAGGCAGTATCGGGTCCCCACATATTTTGGTCGTGGGAAAAGTAATACATTGGATGCACAAGGTCGTTCTGCGAAAAAGATTTTGCAGAAAAGCTAATGAGAATGGCTAATATGGTTAATTTGGTTAGTGCTTTCATAATCAATTATTGAACAGATTTAAAACAGGCTTCTACCGCAGGATAAATAAGTTTTTTCATGCTAATAGGATAATTTACATTTACCCATATTGTGTTTTGTTCTCCAGTAA
>CAZOHR010000041.1:0-3854 GCA_964579045.1 uncultured Bacteroidales bacterium
GCTCGTCGGGCTCATAACCCGGAGGTCATAGGTTCGAGTCCTGTCCCCGCTACTAAAAAGTCTTCTAATTTATTAGAAGACTTTTTTTATTAGTATAACCCAATATTAAGCTATTTAATGTTTACCGTTTACGCCCTATATTCAAAAACTTACGATAAAATCTATATTGGATTTACTTCTAATCTTGAGGAAAGGTTAAAATCACACAACTTCCTTGCACACAAAGGATGGACAATAAAATTCAGACCGTGGGAACTTGTTTTTACACTAGAGTTTGAAACAAAAGCAGAAGCTATGCTTAAGGAAAAACAATTAAAATCAGCTAAGGGTAGAGAATTTATTTGGGATTTAATTAATTCCACAAAGTAGCTCGTCGGGTCATAGGTTCGAGTCCTGTCCCCGCTACTACAAAAGCATCGTATTTTTCGGTGCTTTTTTATGTGCTGCCGCACGATTGCATAGTGTGGTTGTGATAAACTAAACCACACGATGCAATCGTGCGGTAGCTGCGATAAACTAAACCACACGATGCAATCGTGCGGTCAATGTCATTAAGTTAAGCATATCACAAAACGGTTAATGCCCTACGGGCAAAGTTGAGACACGATTGCTGCCCTTTTTACTGACGTTAAAGCCCGCTGGGCTATAACTTTTTTTGCCCGTAGGGCATAAATGTCAGTAAAAACGTATCTGCATAATGTGTCTTTTGCCCGTAGGGCATTAACCGTTTGCATAACTAGAGGCATATAAACTATTTAGTTGTATTTTAATGGGCTTAACTTAATGACATTGATCGTGCGGTAGCGAATCAAGTTTAAATTCCATAGTTAGAAATCAAGTTTGCCTTCAAGGTAATGCTCTTCAATTCCGAACATTTCTTTAATTTCTGATATTTGCTTTAATGCATCGGAGTTCTTCGCCTTTTTTTCAGTTTTTTGGGCAATAATCATTACATTTTTATGGGTATGAGCATCTGCAATAAATTCGACTACCTTAGTTTTGTATCCAAAGTGCTCTAATACTAAGGCTCTGATTCCATCAGTAATTAATTCCGATTGACGTTCAAGAAAAATCCCATGCTTTGTTACTGCGCTTAAAACGTTTACTTTCGGATTAGACTCAATAGATTGTCTAATTTGATGATGACAACAAGGTGCTACTACAATAAGATTAGCACCACCAGTTATCCCTTGTGCAATTGCATCATCGGTAGCTGTATTACAAGCATGAAGTGCAATTACCACATCCTGATTCCCGCATTTATAATCTTCGATACTTCCTTCAACAAACTCTAGCCCATCAAATTTCGATTTCTTCGAAATATCATTGCACAAATCCACAAGTTCTTTGCGAAATTCGACTCCAGTAATTTTTGCATTAATTTTCAATTCATTCGTAAGGTAATCATATAAAGCAAAAGTTAGGTAACCTTTTCCTGAGCCCATGTCTGAAATCGAAATCATTTCTTTTTTTGGCAATTCCTTTAACAAAGAGCTAAGTATTTCGATGTAATGATTTATTTGTTTAAACTTATCCTGAGATTTTGCCAATACCTTTCCATTTTCATCAGTAAGTTCGAGCAGATTCATGTATTTCTTACCAACGACATTACCAATTTTATGATTTTTTACATTATCATGACTTGTTGAAGGTAATTCTTTTACTGTCGCCGATAATATTCTCAAATTAGATTTCAGACTGTTTACATTTTCAAAAACGAAATCGTTTGTGATAGTCATGAGAGTGCATATTCTAAAGTCATGTTCCAACAAGTTGCTACACAATTCAATAGCTTCTGATAAAGAATAGTTTTTAACTATGTCTTTGGTTTTATACCTGTAAGTAAAACTGAGCTTATTTTCGTTTTTAATTACGATTCTTTTTGTGTAGATATTTTTTAAATTCTCTTCGTTTCCTTTATAGTTTGAAAAAGTAAGTTTTACAAATCTATTTTCGTTTATGCTATTGAGTAATTCAGTTAAAAACTGAGTTTTCTTTTCGTTTTCGTTCATTATTTAATTGTAAGAATTGGGCACAAAGATAATAAAAAAAGGGCGCATCGAATTGCGCCCTCATTATGCTAATTTTATAAGTTAGTTCTTATAACGAAACATTTACAGTAATTTCTTTTGTTACACTACCTGCGCAAACTTTTATTGTTGCTTGGCCAATACCAGCAGGAATTATTAATCCATCAGAATCAACACTTGCTGCCATAATATTGTTTGAGCAATAAACCAAATCTACAGCAATTGGATTATTTGATGCATCGTATGCGGTAGCAGTAATTTGGAAATTTTCCATTGCCATCATACTAAGATTTACAGTAGTTGAATTTACATTAATATGATCAACAAGAGGGTTTCCAGTTCCACAATCACAATCGTCAGCAATTGCTGCAATGATTGCAGAAGCGCCACCAACATACTCGTTATTAACATCATAAGCAACAACCATGGTCATCATACCAGCCATTGCATCTGATTTCATAGTCACTAAACCTGTACTGTTTACTGTAGCAATATCGAATACAGATATTCCATAAGTAGGAATCATCCAAGCGAATGTTACGCCGGTCAATTCGGTTGCAGATGTTCTAGTTAGATGATAAGCTTTTGCTGTAAACTGTCTTGTTTGTCCTGCTGGAATATTAACATAAAATGGTTCTACTACAACCAAAGTATCAGGATTAACGATAAGATTTGCCTGACCAATAATTCCGTCTATCATTGCATAAACATTAGTTTCGCCAGGATTAACAGGAGTTACAAGACCAGAGCTACTAACAGTTACAATATCAGTATTTTCTGAGCTCCAAACAACAGTTTTACCAGTAACTTGGTCACCATCAAAATTAAATGCTTTTGCTGTAAGTTGAACTGTTTCATTTTGGAATAAGTCAGCAGATGGAGGATTTACTTCTACTCTACAAACTGGCAATTCGATAACATAAGGAGCAATTACAGTTACAGGAACAATGCTAATTGGATCGCCGTCTATGCTTGTAGCAGTAACAGTGATATAGCAACTACCAGCTTTATTAAAGCTAACCAATCCAGTTGAAGAAACAGAAGCAACAGTTGCGTCACTTGATACATAAGTACAAGTTGGCTCTGTTACACCAGTGGTAGTTAAGTGAATTGATTCCAATTGAATCTCGCCACCAACTTCATAAAGAATTGCACAAGGAGCAACAGTAAACAAAGAAGGCGCATAAATTCCCAATGGAGCTTTTGCTGTTAAAGTTACGCCATCAATAGTAACAGATGCAGTAACAGTAACCATACCTTCGCCAACGGTACTAATCACACCACCAGCAGAAATAGTAGCAACAGAAGAACTTGATGTGCTCCAAGTTACGCTAGTTGGTTCAGTTGAAACGCCATCCTTATCTACTAATTTAGCGGTATAAGTAACAGACTGATCAGGATTGATTTTTTGAGCTCCATTTTCAATTATTAGAACATAATTTTTATCAGCAGCCTCTTCTTCTTTTTTGCAAGAACTGGTTCCCACAACAAGTGAAAAACAGAACATTGCTAATGTCATTGAAATAAAAACATTTTTTAGATTCATTTTTTTCATAAAGTTTAGTTTTTTAGATGATCTACTCTTAAGGATTTTCGGACACTCCCTGTTATTAATGTGATAGCAGCTTCACAAGAGACGGTGTGGCATTTCAAAAACCATACCATGAACAAAATAAAATAAAAATTGCCCTTGAGAACATCAAAGGCAATTAAAGTTAGATTATAAACTATTCAGTTTTTTTAGCTCTCTTTTCCAAAGGTAAAACTCCAGCCATATCACCAATGATATTAACAAGATCAGAACCCTCAGGAATAACAATTTTT
>CAZOHR010000041.1:3954-13261 GCA_964579045.1 uncultured Bacteroidales bacterium
ACAATCTCGATACCCCATGTTTTTGTTTCTTCGCATAAAGTTTTGTGAAGTTCTGCATTAATCTTTCCACGTTCGCTATTTGCAGACTTCAAAGTAAGAGTACCAATGATATTTCTTAATGTGGTACGAGCAAGATTCACAATCTGCCACTGATAGTTGTTTACATTATACTGAGAACCTTTAACACCCTCTTCGGTATCTGTAACTTTAAAGTAAACCTGAGCATCTACACTAGCATTAAGATTATCGTTGGTAATAATCTCCTGTGGCTGTGCATCAACCATTTGTTCTGTTGTATTTACTCTGTATAGTTTATCAATACCTGGAAAAATCCAATGAAAACCTGGATTTGCAAATTTGTGATACTTTCCCATACGCTCGATTAAACCTCTGTGTGTAGGACGAATAATTTTAATACCTGCAAGGAGGAATACGAAAACTACTGCTCCGATAATAAAATAAAATTGAATTTCCATGATTCTAAAGTTTTAGTTAATTTTTATAATTCAATTACAAAGATAAAAAAATAAGCAACATTTCAATATTTTCTACTAATAATTTAACAATTTTTAACTTTTGGAATTATTGAGTTTCACAGTTTTTATTACAAACCCCATCACAACTGTTCCTATTATTCCAACTGCGGTAAGAATAAGTTTAATTTCTACTTTTTCAATCAAAAAGAACGCTGATATTGCTATCATCAACCACATCATAAGGATTGAATAGATTTTTATTTTAATGGTCATTCCTTTATTTTCACGGTATCGTCTAATGTACTTTCCAAGCAACTTATTACTAATCAGCTTGTTGTATAGTTTATCACTTGAGCGAAGATAAAGCGAGGATGCAAGAAGCAAAAATGGAGTAACTGGCAATCCTGGAATAAAAACACCTAATGTACCAAGAACGATACATATAGTTCCAAGAAAAATATAGAGTATTTTTAAAAATCTGTTCATTTAATGCAGCAAAGATAATCAGCCTAGGGTACAATCAGTACCAATTCGTCCGATTTATTTTACCACAAATCTGCTTTCTAGGCCAGATTTTTTTAGTTGAATGAAATATGTTCCCGCTTTCAGACTAGGTATTTCGATGCGATTATCGCCATTAACAACAGCAACTGTCATAACAAGTGCACCAATGGAATTATAGATTTCGCAAATATCCTGCTCCACAGTTGATGGAACGTAAATATATATTTCGCAGTCAGTTGGATTTGGGTAAGTCTTTAGCTTTGACTTGAATTCTGGTTGTTTTACAATTACAGGCATTTCAAATAATTCTAAAGTATTATACTCCACTGCTGTATTTTCACATGCTTGTATTCCCCCAATAGTGTGATATGAAAGTTTTAAATAATTATCTTCTGGCACATACTGCATAAACTGAATATTTCCAGTGCCTCCAAATCCACACGAGCTACTGTAGTCGAGCATTATCTGCCAATTTTCGTGCTTACCAAACATAGTTCCATCGCCAATATGATCCATAATAGCATTATATCTAACACAATAATGCAGATAATCATTACGTGCAATAGTCCAGTTTGCTGCATACAAATTTTGAGAAGGAATACCATCTTCATAGTCGGTATTGCGAATTGTGATATATGGATTAGATGGAGTAACTTCTATAATTGTTGCAATCTTTGAATCTTCATTTTCTGTTGCAGGAGCAACACCTGTAATAATATAACTATCTGCATATCCTTCATCATTCGCATTAACGACAGAATTTATATCAAGACAATTATTTGCGCCATCTCCGTTATAGTCATCGAGCTCAATCGCTTTACGCAAACTAAACCATACTGGTTCATATTGAGAAAAAGTTTGAGCGCTAGTATATTCGTCTGCCAACATATGTTGCATTACAGCCACTCCTGATGAATTTAAACCTGAGAGAACAGACATTTGTCCAGCAAAACCTATCAAAAGCCAAGGTTGTTCGTCTTCCTCTGCTGGAAAATGAATTACCATAACCTGATTTCTAATTATTACAGATTGGTCATCCCAGTCAAGATGTCTTGACATTATTGACTTGCCATCAAGTTCAGTTCCTGCAGTAGCATCGCCCCAACTTATCAGACTCGAACAACCATTATCTAGTCCTAAACCTTTGGTTAAGAAATTCTGGAAATCGAGAAATGAATTTGCCAACAGTACATCTATATAATCAACTTCAAAGCTCATCTCACCACTTGCGTTAAGGCCATCTGCCATTGCCATTGCTTCGTAGATGTAAACCGAGTCAATTTTAATATGATTATCTGTTGACATCATATCTCTTGCCAAATTGTAATAAGTTCCAAACGCTGGCATCAAGTAATTATCAAATAAATCATTCACTCCATCGGCTAGTAAAAAGCCAGTTGCGTAACCACGCTCTTCATGAGTACCCCATACCTTCACAATCTTAAATTGCTCGTCAGAAGATACTATAACACCGTTTACCACCTGCGAAAACATCTGCTGAAAACACAGCAACCAAATTGCAATAAGAATAATCTTTTTCATAAATGAATTTATTTCAACAGCTAAAATATAAAATAAAACATCAGGATTAAAAAAACTTCACAATATTTTCCCAAACACCAAATAAATGGAGTGAATACAACACAATTATTATTACTAGCAATACTCTAATAAACTTTGCTCCTTTTTTAATTGCCAAACTAGTTCCCAAGATTCCTCCAATTGTATTTCCAATTGCAGCAAAAACTGCAACCCATAAATCTATTTGACCATTTAAGAAGAAAATCAATAAAACTACAGGTGCATATGTAAGTACAAGAAATACTTTAAGTGCATTTGCATGAACCAAATCATAACCAGCGTTAAGAACTAATGCTGACAAAAGAAATATCCCAATTCCAATATGAATAAAGCCGCCATAGAAGCCAATTGCAAGAAAAAGCAATAATTGTATAATTCCAGTCTTTTGTTGTTTTTGCACAGACTGACCTTCGATCCACCTTTTAGGGTCATAGAACATTAAAAAAAGCATCAACAGCAGCACTACTCCAACAATTTTCTCAAACACCTCTTTGTTAATGTTTACTGCCATTTCGGCACCAGCAATTGAGCCAATCACCATTGGTATCCCAAGTATAAGACCTTTTCTTAAAGCAAGTTTATTATTACGGTAAAATTTAATCGAAGATGCACCAGTTTGAAACAGAATACCAAGGCGAACAGTTCCGTTTATAGTATTTAGTGGCATTCCAAAAGCAGAGAGTACTGAATACATTACAGCAGTTCCGGCACCTGCAATGGTATTTATAAATCCTTGCAAAACGCCAACTACAAGTATAATCAGATATACTTGCCATAATTCCAATCCAAATCCAGAAATAATCTCTGTTGACATTTTACAAAGTTAATAAACAGATTTATTCTAAAACCCTTATTCCTGAAATAAAGTTTTCTACCGTTTTGTGTGGGGCCTTACATAAAAACAGATATTTCACAGCTTGGGGCATATCTTTAGGTCCTCCAGTTTCGGCAAAGAAAACTATTCGTGTTTCAGATTCACTTTCCTTGGTTATTATCCAAAGTGCTTTGTATCTTGTAATACGCTCGTACTTTTCATTTCGAGGTTTGTATTCGGGTAAGCATTTTTGAAAAAAATTATATTCTTTACCCGAAATAATTGTTTTTAAATTGTACTGCATAAAAACCTCGCTATCCTTTAAAGGCCATGGTGCGCCGATTATGCTTCGATAGATTCCACTGTTGTTTTCAGTTTTCTCAATTTCTTCGACCGATTTACAATTAAAAACCCAATTGCAATACGAAGTAACATCAACTATGTAATCTAAAACTACCTGAATGTTTTTATTTATTACAAATGTCGTCTGTATTTGAAAATCTTTACCTGAAGACAATTCTTTGTAAAACACAACTGGATTATTGCAAGACTCACACTTTTTCCATTGAACCGACTGAGCCGACAATACAGATGAATTTACGCAAATAATTAGAAAAAGCAATAAATGATTTCTCAAAATGTAAAATTATTGATATTAGCTTCAATTACTTTATTAAAGTCAGTCATCAGATTTCGTAATTTGTGATTATTAACATCAAATTCCGTTTGATTTAGCAGCTTTAATGGGAGTATCTTAGGTGAAGTTCCAGAGATAAAGGCACAGCTATACTCAGAAATTTCGCTAAGGTTGACATCCTTTTCTATTAATTTCATGCCTGCAATGCATGCAGTTTCAATAATGTACTTCCTAGTTATTCCCAATAAAATATCCGATTCTGGAGCAGAGATAAGTTGATTATCTTTAATAAAAAAGAGATTCGACCTACTTCCTTCAGTAAGACACTCCTTATCGTTAACATAAATTACTTCAAATACTTTCTGCGAGGCAATTATTTCGTCTGTTATTTCACGCAATGTCTGATTCCAGATTTTACTATTAGGATTTTCACGCACAAACCGATATGTAACAGCATTAACTCCAAATTGATAATCGTTTTCTGAAGGATAATGATGCGCTAATTGCAGAGATTTAATACTTAGACATTTCTTAATCAGATTTATTTGCGCCTCGATTTTTATGTTTCCGTTAACAATTTTATTTGTTTGAATTAAATCTGATATTTGAGTAAGAAAATCGAGTTCTGATATTTGAATCTCGTTATCAATAGATTTTATTGAATATTCCAGTCTTAGAAAATGATCCTTCGCAAATAATGGTTTTGAGTTTATAACTCTCAACACCTCATAGGCCGTAACAATTGTATTCATATCAAATTTGCTTTATGGTTGCAACTAGCAAATTTAGTAATTTATCAACAGATTTTTTAAAATTCTCTAAAACAATTTCTATAGAAACAGGATGTTCATCATTTTTCCAGCAGTCATAATCGGTTGATATTGCTATCACTGCATACGGAATTCCAGCTTCGTTAGCCAGGGCTGTTTCTGGAGCTGTACTCATGTTAATTAAATCGGCACCCCACAACCTGAACATATTTGATTCCGCTCTAGTCGAAAAACGTGGGCCTTCGATTGTTACAATGGTTCCAGATTTATGAATTTTTATATTTAATTCTAATGCTGCTAATGCGATTTTATTTCTTAAATCTGCTGAATACGGATCTGCCATTGGGCAGTGTTGCATTTCTCCTGGCTTAAAACTATCGTAAAAGGTAGAGGTTCTATGTTTTGTAAAATCAATAAATTGATCTGCAATCACAAAGTCTCCCGGCTCTATATCTTCGCGCAGACTTCCACAAGCAGTTGTAGCAATAATACAATTACAACCTAGAGTTTTAAGAGCTTCTATATTTGCTCTGTTATTAACATGAGTGGGTGTTATTGTATGGTCCGCACCATGCCGTGAGATGAGTGCTATTTTTTTATCTCCAATATAACCTGTCAATATTTCAGAACTTGGCTCGCCATATTGTGTTTTTACAGATACTTTTTCTGGCTTAGTAAAAATATTACTTTTTTCTAAACCTGTTCCTCCAATAATTCCAATCATAAAAAATATTATTTATTCCTCTTCTTCTTCCACATCGTCATCGTCAGCGCCCGGTAGCTTTACCGCAATTTGTTTAAGTGCTGCTTTTTTCTTTGAATTTGCAGGTTTAGGAATATCTAAACCGGGATTATCAATCAGCTTAAGGTCGTATGATAGTAACTCATCTCCAGGAAAATATCGAAGTCCTCGCATAACAATATTCCTTGCACTATCAGTGAGTGGAACAGGTCTATTTAAAAGAAATCCAACATAATGGTCGAATGCATCAATCATAATGAACTCTGTTTTGGAAACAGTCTTTGGTCTAGCTTTGTCCATTGTATAAAACACACTATCAATCACAGTGCGTCCTGTGACAGAATCAGCAGACATACACGACAAAACCCCATGCATAAAATATAGATTAACATCAGTATAAGTCTTCATGATTTTGCGCATATAGGAATTTGCCTTAGATGGCTTTTTAATTGACAAATAATGATCTATATAATGAATTCCTGCGATTGCAATTTCTTCCAGCATAAAATCATTCTTTGGGAAATAAAACTTTGCCTTTTTATCTTTCTTTTTGGCAATGACCGAATATTTAAGAGCATATTTATATGCGTTTACGTATTCTGGAACTTTATAAATTAAAGTTGTATCCTCAAGTCCCATCAAAAAGATTCTCGTGTAAGATGCAGCAAGATACAGATAAACCTCTGGATCATTCTGATATTTTTCCTGCAAAATCATTCTATCAGCTTTAAAACAGCAATCCTCCCACCTCTCTGCGGCATAATACTCGGCCAATTTATCATGAATACCATCAATTACCTGAGCATTCGTATATGTTGCAATAACAAGCAACCCAACAATAAAAACAAACTTTTTCATAAACAAAAAATTATGCGTTGAAAATAAAACAAATTTAAAACCTCACAATAAGTATAAATTCTAAATTTTAAAAAACTTATCAACCACTTTCAAAAAGCATTCCGAAATAAAAAAAATTGTATCTTGCAAAAAGAATGATGAAATTTAACACACATTAGATTATTATTTTTTGACAATTAGAGCTTTATAAATCTAAGTTTTTACTCAACAATGTCTTATTTTGTAATTAACATTGAAAAAGTTAATTTTACACGATTATAGAAATTAAAAAAAGTAACAATCGAAATGAAAAACAAAAAGACTTTAGGAATTATACTATTGGTAGTGGGAATTATCCTGCTCTTATTATCGGCATTAAATTTCATTTTAGGCTACAAATTTGGTCTTCCTCCTTTAGTATTTGGGATTTTGTTCACTTCCATAGGCCGTTTGACAATAAACAAATCAAAAATACAAGATTGAAAGTAATTAGGAATCATCAGAATTTGAGCAAACTTTGGATTATACACTAAGTAGCCTAAACACTTCACCAAGATAATCTGCCAATTTTATTAGTAGTAAGTTACCAAATGTTCCAAATTATTAACTACGTTTTATCTCGCAAGAAAGCAAAAATAACACATCCATTTTATACAATTAATTTCATTATATAGCCAACGATAAAAAAAGCATTGCTATACGATTAAAATGACTATCTTTGCAGCAACTTTCGAAGCTAATTTTGAGAGTTAAATAAAAAAACAATGATGAATTCACTAAGAATCGGCAATCTTGAAATAAGAATTCCGATTATTCAGGGAGGCATGGGAGTTGGGATTTCACTGTCAGGAATGGCCTCAGCAGTTGCAAATCAAGGTGGTGTCGGAGTAATTGCTAGCGCAGGTCTTGGAATGCTTTACCGACAAGCAGGAGCAGATTTTCTCGAAAATAGTATTACTGGATTAAAAGAAGAGTTACGTTTAGCACGCGAAAAAACACGTGGGGTTATTGGTATAAATGTTATGGTTGCCATGTCAAATTTTGCAGATATGGTAAAAACTGCAATTTCTGAAAAAGCTGATATTATCTTCAGCGGCGGCGGTTTGCCATTAAATCTACCTTCATTTCTAAGTAAAGACAGCACAACAAAACTAGTTCCAATAGTTTCTTCAGCAAGAGCTGCAAAGATAATCTGCGAAAAATGGAAAAGCGAATATGATTACCTACCCGATGCAATAGTTGTTGAAGGACCAAAAGCAGGCGGACATTTAGGTTTCAAAGCCGAACAAATTACTGACCTTAACTATTCTCTAGAGCACCTTATTCCTGAAGTTGTTGCGGTAGTTAGAGATTTTGAAAATATCTATAATGTAAAAATCCCAGTAATTGCTGCTGGTGGTGTTTACACAGGTCAAAATATTTCCGACATTATGGATCTTGGAGCATCAGGTGTGCAGATGGGATCTAGATTTGTTACAACAACAGAATGTGATGCTTCCGATGGCTTTAAACAAAGCTATATTAATGCTTCTGCCGATGATATTAAAATCATAAAAAGCCCAGTTGGCATGCCAGGACGTGCAATAATGAACAATTTTCTTGAAAAAGTAAAGCTTGGTCAAAAGGTTCCAATTAGATGCCCATTTCAGTGTATTAAAACCTGCGAGATTTCTTCGAGCCCTTATTGTATAATATCGGCTCTATATAGTGCATTTAAAGGAAACTTTAATAGTGGCTATGCTTTTGCAGGCAGTAACGCTTACCTATCCGAAAAAATCATCAGCGTAAAACAAACTTTTGATGATATTCTCAAAGAATACTCCCTTCGAAAATAAACTATTTATAACTCCATAAATTAAAAAAATCTTTAAACAATGTCTGATTTCAAGATTCTTTTAATAATAAGTCTCCTTGCTTTAAGTATTTTCGCATGTGATAACAATCCAGCAAAAAAACAGAACGTAAATCCAGAAGAAAAGCCGAATTTTACCGAACTTGTAAACGACTGGAACAATGCGCATAACACAAAAGATGTCGCCACATTTAAAAAACTTTATGCAGCAAGTGTAAATTTCTATCAGTCGGAACTTACCAACGAAATCTGTGTTGATAAAAAAAGTTCTTTACTAAAAACTAACAAAGACTTTAATCAAGTTATAATTGGAGAAATCGAAATTGAATATCTTAGCGACACCGAAGTTAAATGTAGTTTTACAAAGAAAGCTAGCTGGAATGGCAAAACAGAACAATATCCATCCTATCTTATTTTCGTAAAAATTGGTAGTAAATGGAAAATAAGCACAGAAAGTGACCTATTAACAGACTCGAATATTCAGAAAAAAAACAACCAAAATAAGTCGGAGAGAATAGCTGTTAGCTTTGGCGAAAATTCTGAAACAATGTGGCTGGAATATCCAAAATTTAAGCAAAATGCAAATGAGGATTATTATAGCGAATGCGAAGGCTCCTGCGAATGTATTATACAATTTTCGGATCCATCGATTCCTGTTATTAAAATAGAAAATTGTATCGGTGGAACTCCTGTAAATGAAGGTGATTTAAACAATGATGGATATGATGAAGTAGGAATTTTACCAGAATGGTGGACCAGTTGCTGGCAAGAATATAAAGTTTACACACTTAAAAACAACAAATGGGAATTATTAGTTTCAGCAACTACTCATTGTGATCAATGGGAAAAAGGTGTTGACTGCGTTTCTATAGATAAATCTAAACCAGGTTATATTATTGTTAAATATAGTGAATTTAATGATAATGGCATAGTTCTGAAAACGAAATCAAAAAAACTAGACTTCTAAGAAAACGATTCAGATGAAATTCGTTTAATTTGAGTTATCCAATTACATAATTTGGGTAAAAATAATACTTAGATAGTATCAGACATTTTGTTGTTTACTGAAAAAAACTGTCGTTTACTGAGTTTTT
>CAZOHR010000041.1:13271-16181 GCA_964579045.1 uncultured Bacteroidales bacterium
TTAAATTATTGTTTAAATGGCGTTAGTTTTGAGCAAACTTTTTCTAATAAAATTTAAAAAAAAATAAAATTTTAAAATTATTATTAAAAGAACAATTAAATTCACTATTTTTGAAATGGAAAATTATTAATCTAAACAATAAAAACATGAAAAAAACAACTTTAATTTTAACAGTTCTAATTGGACTATTTTTAGTATCATGTGGTGGTAAAAAAGAAAACAAAGAAGAATCAAATCTTCCTGCACCACGCAATAATGGGCATTTCTTGATGTATTACTACCCTACTCACTCAATGTACAGTTCTGAATTCGGAACCGAACTTGTAAAATCTGACACATGTATTGGCAATCCTGGTGGCATTACTGCTGATGAAGCTGGAACTTTATACAGCTCTGTTAATGGATCAAATGTTTCTGTATCTGTTTCTAAAGATGGTGGAAAAACTTGGAATATTGTTAAAAATCCAGATGAAACTGTTTACGAAAATGCTTCATTCGCTATAGTAGCAGGCAAAGCAAACACTGTTTATGCATTAAGCACTAGAGGCGACTTCTTTGTAACAAAAGATGGTGGCGCTAGTTGGGAAAAGAAAACAAGCCCATGTATGAAAGACACAACTCATTCAAGTCCAGCTTTCTCTTCTTCATTAAACCTTGCTGTATCAGTTGATGGAAAAAAACTAATTGCTCAAGGTTGGTATTTCGAAGAAACAGTTCTTGCTATCAGCGAAGATGACGGTGCAACATGGACTGCAATTACTCCTCCAACAGAAAGAAACGAATCTAAAGGTGTAGGTTTCTGCGCTGACAGAATTATCTATGCTTCTTATGATCAGATTTTCTACACTGACGACCTTGGCAAAACATGGTTAGTTTCTGAACCAGAAAAACTATTCTCTAAAGATTCTGAAAGAAGTTTCTACGGATATCGTACATTTGTTACCGATGGTGATAAGTTTGTTATGGGTGTTGAAGCTCCTGCTGCAGACGATAGCCGCGACGACAAAAACAAATTCCCAGGTGCTATCTTCCTTTCAATAGACGGTGGAAAAACTTTCAAAACTTACGATTTCCCATTCTCTACTGATCAAACTCCAGAAGTTTCTGATGAATATATTTATCTAACTTTTGTTCCAAAAAAATAAGCTTGTTTTAGCTATGTGAAAGCAGGAATTTTTCTAATTCCTGCTTTTTTTTTTATTGAACTTATGTTTTTTATTATTTAAGTATTTATACTCATCCACTTAAGCGGATATGGAAACGTTAAAAAAGTAGAAGATGCAGCTAAATAATTACCAAGAAATTAAAAATAAAATGAAAAAAAAACCCACTTACGCTATTCTCTAGCAACAATATTCAAACATTTGGCAAATTAAAATTTAAAGAAACTTTAAAATATTCATCTTTTTTTATTGTTGTATTAAATTAATATCTATCTTTGACCAGTTGGTTAAACTAATAGGTTAAAGTATATGGTTAATGATGAAGAATTAAATGCCGAGCAAAAAATTATTGATGCAGCAGCAGACGTTTTTGAAGAGAAAGGCTTTGATGGTGCTCGAATGCAGCAAATCGCAGATAAAGCAGGTATAAACAAAGCACTACTACATTATTATTTCCGCAGCAAAGATTTATTGTTTGAAAAAGTGTTTCTACTAGTAGCAGGAAAAATATTTTCAAAATTCTTTGAAGCTTTTAATACGGATGGAACAATATTCGAAAAAATTGAGCTATTCCTTAAGATGCATCAAGATATATTGTACAAAAATCGCAAATACCCGATCTTTTTCTTCAATGAGATTTCTCGCAATCCAGATTTAATCAGAAAATTGCTAAAGAAACTTGACATGCCCAAGAGTTTTGAGAAGATAAACAAGCAGTTTGAAGAAGAAAAAAAGGCAGGAATTATCCGTCCTGATATTGAAGTATCGCATCTGATGATTAATATTGTATCACTATCCGTATTTCCATACATAGGTCGTCCGATTATAAAAGAGATTATGAATGAGTTTCATTTTGATTATGAAACATTTCTTGATGAACGCCGAACTATGATAGCCCAATTTGTTATTAATTCAATAAAATGTTGATATGAAAAGATATGCCATTATCATTACATTTTTGATGCCTCTAATAGCTGGGGCACAGGTATTAAGTCTTGATTCCTGCTTAAATTTAGCTGAAAGAAACTATCCTTTACTAGATAAAGCTGAGCTTTTACGCCAATCGGAAAGTTTGAATAATAAGATTTCTTCGGTGGCGAATTATCCATCTGTTAAGTTAAATGCTCAGGCAAGTTGGCAAACGAGCGTTACTCAAGTTAGTATCGACAATCCTATGTTCGCAGATTTACTTCCAGAGATGAGCAAAGACCAGTATAAAATATATGCTGAGTTCAATCAGTCAATTTGGGATGGTGGAATGCTAAATGCAAGAAAAGATTTGGAACGAGCTACGCTAAATTCTGGACTTAGTCAGATAGAGGCAGAACTATTTTCGCATAAGGAAAGAATTCTGAACATATTCTTTGCAGCTCTCTCCATGCAAAAGCAGATAGAAATCCTAGAGATGAAGAAATGGCAAATTGACAATGTCATTGGTGATCTCAGAATTGCATTGGCAAACAATATAGTAATGCAATCACAAATCGATATTTTGCTGGCCGAAAAAATGATTCTCGACCAAAATATTATCGAACTAACTTATGAAACTTCATATTTAGTCAAAATGCTCTCTGTATATTGTGGACAAGATTTTGATGAGCATGTGACATTTCTGGTTCCAACGCCAATCTTAAACACAAGCAAGCTTATCGACAGACCAGAAATTCGTTACTTTGAAACTCAGCAGATGCAAATCATGGCAAGTAAAGGCATTATTGAAACCTCGCGCATGCCAAAAGTTTATGCA
>CAZOHR010000041.1:16191-16822 GCA_964579045.1 uncultured Bacteroidales bacterium
GCATTTGCACAAGCTGGTTATGGGCGTCCTGGCTTAAATATGTTAAGCAATGAGTTTGAGCCCTATGCGATTGTTGGAGCAAAGCTAGTATGGACGCCATGGGAATGGAACAAATCAAAGAATGAAATCAATCTTATTCAGGTAAGAAGTGACATAGTAGCTAATGCGAAAGACAATTTTATCATGAGCCAAAATGCATTACTCGAAGCTCAATATCAACGAATCGAAAAGCTTAAACTTTTATCGGAGAAAGATATAGAATTACTCGAATTAAGGGAAAGTATTACTAAATCATATCTAGCCCAACTTAATGGCGGGGTAATAAAATCAACCGATTATTTGAATGTTCTGAACGATGAAAATTCGCAAAGACTAAAAATTGAATTACACGAACTAATGCTTTACGAAGCAATTGTGAAGTATAATCTGATAAAGGGAGAAATTTATGGAGGGAAATAACAATCCGCCGCGGCGGAACAAAAAAAACAAATCACAAATTACAAATTACAAATTACAAAATACAAATTACAAAATACAAAATACAAAAAACAAACAAAACAAACAAAACGAGCGTCAGCGAGTAACAACAAACAAAACGAGCGCAGCGAGTAACAACAAACAACAAACAAAA
>CAZOHR010000042.1:0-16718 GCA_964579045.1 uncultured Bacteroidales bacterium
CGAAACAATTAGAATTGTGTCGAGCCGACATGTCGTTTCCTAAAACAAATTTTTTGAAGTGGCAAAAGGTGTATGGCATTTGTTTTAGGCCAAGGTCGACGTACAATTCTATTGTTTCGTCTCGAGGAGGGTTGGGTAGCATCGTTTTACTCGCAAGCTCGTGAGCTAAAGGTTGCCTTGATTTCTTTGTAACTTTCTTGATCAAACAAGAAAGTTAGGTTAAAAAATGATTTAAATCTTTCAGAAAACGTTATGATGAAATCAGAGAATTTCAAGTTTTAAGTTAAGCTAAACCAAAATAAATTGGATGCTATTTAGAATTGTTGTGAGACTTTCAGCCGACCATAATTAAACATGTTTTAATAAGAGTTGGGTCTCAAACAGAGGTTGTTTAATCTTTTGAAGGATTTTAAAATAGAATCGTTTATCAATACCTTGTTTGTGGGGCTGCAAATAATGCCAACCTTAAGAAATAAAATGTTATTAAAAAACTGGTATTCATAAAATGTAGTATAGCTGAATTACAACAAACATATGGTATTTATTTTATTATTTTTGCACAATATTATATGCATTTTATTATGAGAATTGACATTATTACAGTTTTGCCCGAAATACTTGAAGGCCCTTTAAATCACTCTATTGTAAAAAGAGCCGTTCAAAAAGAAATTGCTCAGATTGTAATTCACGATTTGCGCGATTATGGACTAGGCAAACACAAACAGGTGGATGATTATCCTTTTGGGGGTGAGGCAGGCATGGTTATTATGGTTGAGCCGGTTTTTAATCTTATTGAAAAATTAAAATCGGAACGTAAATACGATTTAGTTATTTATACTTCTCCCGATGGTCAGAAATGGGACCAAAAATCTGCCAATAGAATTAGTCTTTTCGAAAATATAATTATTCTTTGTGGACATTACAAGGGAATAGATAATAGAATTAGAGAGAATCTTGTTGATGTAGAATTTAGCATTGGTGATTTTGTCTTAACTGGGGGTGAACTCCCAGCAGCCATGATGTGTGACAGTTTAGTACGTTTACTTCCAGGTGCAATTGGCGACGAACAATCGGCATTGTCAGATTCTTTTCAAGACGATTTGTTAGCACCTCCAGTCTATACCCGACCAGCAGAATTTAACGGATGGAAAGTCCCACCAATACTACTTTCAGGAAACTTTGCCGAAATCGAAAAGTGGAAAGAAGAACAATCCTACATTAGAACTAAAGACCTAAGACCAGATTTGTTGGATTAGTTGAAATATTAATTGGAAACTATCTTTTTTATCGTCCTACTCCGCATTTGACTTTCCATCGTCCGACTTTAGGAGGACATGGAAACGTCTAAGCTGACAGTTAGACATTTTATCTTTCTTCCCATCTTTTGACTTTCCATCGTCCGACCTTAGGAGGACATGGAAACGTCTACACAGTAACAACATACCTTTGACTTTCCATCGTCCGACCTTAGGAGGACATGGAAACGTCTAAACAGATCCAACTTCCCTTTGACTTTCCATCGTCCGACTTTAGGAGGACATGGAAACGTCTAATAAAACTTCTAATCCATTCCTTAAACATATTTAAATTCCACGACCTCAGGAGGACATGGAAACGTCTAAAACTCGACTAGAGTTTATAGAATTGATTAAATTTATTTTAACTACTTTTGCGAAAAATATCTTTTTAATGACAAGCTACCAGCAGGGGGAGAATTTAAGTAAACGATATGGTGAGAAATTGCTGTTCGAAGGAATAAATATTCATATTTCGGAAGGACAAAGGATTGCTCTAGTAGCGAAGAATGGTACTGGTAAAACATCCCTGTTGAATATTCTTGGCGGAACAGATACCGGTGATACTGGTAGTCTTAGCATGAAGCGTGATTTAAGAATTGCCTATCTGCCTCAGGATTTGAACCTTGACCCTGATAAAACTGTTCTCGAAGCTGTCTTTTTTCAAGAGGATGCGATTATTTCTACCATTAGAAGATACAACGACTGCATGGCAAGTGATGACCATGAGGGATTGCAAAAAATCCTCGACAAAATGGATCAGCTTAATGCTTGGGATTATGAAGCACGAGTGAAACAGATTTTGGGCAAACTGAAAATCCTCGATTTAAATAAGAAAATTAAATTCCTAAGTGGTGGACAGAAAAAGCGTGTAGCCCTTGCTGGAACCTTAATCAGTGAGCCTGAACTTTTAATTCTTGATGAGCCTACAAATCATCTCGACCTCGACATGATTGAATGGCTTGAGGAATATCTTGATAAGTCGTCGATGACTATTTTTATGGTTACTCACGACAGGTACTTTCTCGACAGGGTTTGTAATGTAATCCTTGAAATGGAAGGAGGTCAGATTTATAATTACCAAGGAAATTACACATATTTTGTTGAGAAAAGAGCGGAAAGGATAGATAATCTTCAAGCAAACATTGATCGGGCGCAAAACCTTATGAAGACTGAGCAGGAGTGGATTAGGCGTATGCCAAAAGCTCGTACTCATAAATCCAAATTTAGAGTAGATGAGTTCGAGAATGTTAAAGCTAGAGCTTCACAAAAAATAGATGATACTAGACTTGAATTGGGCATTGCCACAGAGCGACTTGGTAAGAAAATCATAGATTTGTATAACATTACAAAATCTTTCGATGAGCTTTGTGTTATTGATGATTTTTCATATAAGCTTGCTAGGAACGAAAAAATCGGTATTGTTGGTAATAATGGGAGTGGAAAAACTACCCTTCTCAACATTATTACTGGTAAACTTAAAGCTGACAAAGGTAGAATTGAAATTGGCAGCACAGTTAAAATTGCATATTACACTCAGGATGGGATAGCATTTGACGACGATTCGAAACCGATAGATGTGGTTAAGAATATTGCGGAAACTGTAAAAATGAAAAATGGTAAAACATTTAGTGCTTCTGGCTTTTTACAGTATTTTCTTTTTTCTCCTGAGATGCAATACACTTTTGTGAGGAAGTTGAGTGGGGGCGAAAAGCGCAGACTTTATCTCTGTACGATACTTATGACTCAGCCCAATGTCCTGATTATGGATGAACCCACAAACGATTTGGACATTATGACATTGCAGGTTTTGGAGGAATACTTGGCCATGATTGATGCATGTGTGATAATTGTTTCGCACGATAGGTTTTTTATGGATAAAATTGTTGACCATGTTTTTGTTTTTGGTGAAAATGGAAAGATTTCAGATTTCCCTGGCAATTATACCCAGTACCGTAATTCAGAGCTATTTAAGACAGAGAATGAGGCATCCAAACCTGCAAATGAAGAAAAGTCGAAGACCTTAAAGCAAATCGACAAGACAGAAAATGCATCCTCAAAGCCACGAAAAATGAGCTTTAATGAGAAGTTCGAATTTGAGAATCTGGAGAAAGAAATACACCGAATTAACCTTCGAAAAACAGAACTTGAAACTTTGCTGAATTCAGGAAATATACCACACGATGAGTTAATTACAAAGTCGCATGAATATTCGGATTTGATGCTTGAGCTTGAAGAAAAAGAAATGAGATGGCTCGAGCTAAGCGAAATTGTAGGATAAACTTGAAAAATATTCAAAAAAAGATCCCATTTAGACAACCAATTACATGTTTTTTAGTCATTAATCCAAAGAAATTCAATGAGATACAATATTCTTGATAAAATATTGATTAATTTATATGAATTTCGGGTGATTTTAAAATGATTTTTTTAAATTTGCTGAATTAATAGCATAAAAAAAACACACTAAGATATGAAAGCAGTTTTTTGGAGTTTTCTATTTATTTTTCTCACTGTTAATCTAGTACAAGTGAAAGCACAAGATAATTGTGGTGCTGCACTTGCTATACCGATTGATGTATATGGGACATGTGGAGATATGGCATTTACTAATGTTGACTTTGATGGCGCTATTCCTTCGGTGAATTTGCCAGCCCCAACATGTGGCAGTTTTAATGCCGCTACCAATGATATGTGGTATAGTTTTGTTGTACCTGCAGGTGTTACCGAGATGGCATTTCATGCTTTTGATGCACCTACTGCCATGTTAGCTATTCCTCCACTAATTCCTGGCGCACCAGCTTGTGGTCCTGGAATGGCTGTTTATCGTGGCAATTGCGGTGCCTTAACAATGCTTGATTGCTTTAGCGCTCCAGATGCATTTATGGCTAATGCCGAAATTAGATGGGAAGTGATTACTGGCTTGGTTCCTGGTGAGACTATTTATGTAAGATTATGGGAAGAAGATAACGATGTAACCTCTATGTTTTTTGCTGCTTCGGTTATTACTTCATTACCAGAATCTAATTGTGCTAATCCTCCAGCTCTTACCTCTGCTGGTTGCAATATTTTAGCACCTGCTGGAACAGTTCAGGCTCCCGAAGATTGTGGTTGGACTTCTACTGATAATGTGGTTTTCTATTCTTTTGAAGTTCTTGCTGGCGATCCTCAACCTGTTACAATTGATATTGAATTTGGAACTTGTTGGGCCAACGATGTACAAGGTTTAGTACCTTCTGCACCTGAAATTCAGTTTGCTGTATATTCATGGAATGGAACTGATTGTACTGGTATTGGCGGAAGCCCACTTAGTACTCCTCCAAATAACACAACTTATTGGAATTGCAGACAAGGTGTAGGTACTGTTACATATTCTGAGAATTTAGCTCCAGGCATGTATGTTCTTGCAATGGATGGTTATAGTTATGAAGCTGGTACATCCTTATGTACTTTTGGAATCGCAGCATCCTTTTTACAGCCTACTGCTTCTGCTCTCGATGTATCTCTATCAACTGTCGATGTTGGTTGTGGTCAACAAGGTTCTGCTACTGTTACAATAAACACTTCTTGTGGGGGCAATCCTACAATTGCATGGAGTTCGTCTGCAGGTACTGGTACTACAGAATCAAACCTTGCTGCTGCGAATTATACTGTTACAGTAACTGACGATGATCCTACTTGTGGAGATACAGTAATTAATTTTACTATCAATGCTGTTCCAAATTTCGTAGTATCAGTTACTACAACTGGTAATCCTTGCGAAGGACCAGTTACCTTAACTGCAAATGTTATGGGTGCAAATCCTGGAGATGTTACTTTTTCGTGGAACACAAGTCCTGTCCAGTCAACGCAAAGTATTGTTGCAAGTCTTCCGGGAACTTATGTATGCACCGCCACTTATGGAACTTGTATAGATACTGATGATGTTACAATTGTGGATGCTGATTTTGATTTTAGTATTACTTATACTCCAACAATATGCGTTGGCGGAACTGGTGCAGCACAATTTAATCTTATTACTGGAACAGGACCTTTTATGTATGAATGGTCAACTGGTGCAATTTCTCCAGGTATTATTATTACTGCTCCAGGTAATTATTGTTTAACTGCTACGGATTTGTATAGTGGATGTCAAATAATTAGATGTGTATCAATTTCTCAAGTACCAGCTGTTAACGTAAGCATCGTTTCTGAAGATATTTCATGTTATGGAAAGGTTGATGGTACTGCCACAGCAGTTGTTACTGGTGGAGCAGAACCATACGATTATACATGGAGTACTTGGGTAAATATCCCCACAATTGACAACTTAATTTCTGGTAATTATGCTGTTACTGTGCAAGATGTTAATGGTTGTACTGGAACGGCATCTGTCTTTATTGCTGAGCCACCACAATTTTTCTATTCGGTTACTCCTAATCAGGGCATTTGCTTTGGCGAACAAGCAGATATGCATGTTACAGTTACTGGTGGTGTTGAGCCTTATCTATATTCATGGAGTGATGCTCCTGCTATGAACTCCGCAGACAGAACGGTAAGCCCAACAGAGACAACACATTATGTAGTTACAGTTTGGGATGATAATATGTGTACTTATACTGCTCAGTCAACAAATGTAATCGTAAGTCAAACAATTATTATTGATGTAGAAACTACAAACTTGCTTTGCCACGGAGTTTGCGATGGAGCTGCTGTCTTAGATATCACAGGTGGTATTCCTCCATTTATTTATACTTGGGGAAGTACGACTGACTATATGGAGGATTTGTGTGCAGGTGATTATGCAGTAACACTCACCGACTTGTATAACTGTGAAGGTTCTGCCGATTTTGCAATTACCGAGCCTGATACAATTTACCTTTCGGTTATGTCGGGACCAGCAACTTGTTGGGGATATAATGATGGATTTGCAGAAGTATCCGCTATTGGTGGTGTTCCTTTTACAAACGAATTTGGAGATTTCTATCAATATTTGTGGACAGATGGGCAAACAATGGATTCTATCGCTGTAGGATTTGGCTACCACTATGTTACGGTTACTGATGCAAATGGATGTGAACATATTACAATGGCATTTGTTGACCAACCCGAGGCGGTTTTTGTAACAAACCCATGGAGTGGAACAATTTGTATTGGCGAATCGTTCTCTACAAATGTTGCCGCAACTGGAGGTCTTGGCCCATACGACTTTGTGTGGATGGGAACTGATGGCTCGGAATGGTATGGGTCTTCGTTAACCGTTAGTCCAATAGTTACAACTTCATATCAACTTATTACTACTGATTTTAGGGGTTGTTTTGGACCTTTGAAGAATATTACTGTGGTAGTAAATCCAATTATTCAAATCATGGGTACAACTTCTGCTCCAGATGATATATGTATTGGTGAAACTATCAATGTAGATATGGAGATTGTCGGCGGAAATGGCGGCCCTTACACAATAAATATGGAAGACCATGGTATTGTTAATGTTCCTTTGACATTCGCTCCTCAGGAAACGGGATATTACGTATTTACGGTTTCGGATAACTGTGGTTCTCCTGGAGACGCAGACTCGATTTTTGTAACCGTGCATCCATTGCCTCAGTTGGCTTTCTATGCAGATCATACTGCGGCTTGTCCACCGTCCTTGTTCCAGTTTACAGAGAGTTCACCTGATGAAGGACAGACATTTTTGTGGGATTTTGGCGATGGTGGTTTCTCTGTCCAGAAAAATCCAACGCATACTTATACAGTTTCTGGAACTTATGATGTTGAACTCACAGCATGGTCACAATATGGTTGCGAGAGAACTAGATCATACAATAATATGATTTATATGTATCCTATGCCTAGAGCCGATTTTGCAGCAACTCCAGAACTTTTGTCTGTGCTTAATGCTCAGGTTGAGTTTGCAAATTATACTGACGGCGGCGTAGATTATTTCTGGGATTTTGGTGATGGCGCTACGAGTATGTGGACTGATGAACTGCAGATGCATACATACTTCGAGGTTGGCGAATTCGATATTATGATGATTGCTAAAAACCAGTATGAATGTCTTGATACTGCATTTAAGAAAGTTAGGGTTCATGATGAATTCTCATTCTACGCGCCTGATGCCTTTACTCCTAATGGCGACGGCATAAACGATATTTTCTATGTAATTGGACATGGAATTGATGATTCCGAGTTTTACCTAGTAGTATATGATAGATATGGTTCAAAGGTATTTGAAACTGATGTATTTGATGAAAATAATCCATATCGTATGGCGTGGGATGGTTCCGATGATGGAGATGCATCTAAAGGCGACCCAATACTTACAAATGGTATGTACAGATGGTATTGTACCTTTGCCGATTTTACTGGCAAACCTCACGAAGAGAGTGGTACCGTTACACTTATAAGATAAAGCAATTTTTTCGGGCTTGGTTGTAATAACTAAGCCTGATTTGCGTTTATAGAATTAAATTGTGCAGATGGCAAAAAAAATTGCAATATCATTTATAGTGCTGATAAGCTTAACTACATTGTTATTTATTAACTCTTGTCAGAAGAATCATCTAACCACCGACCCTTCGGATAAGTTAGTTTTTTCGACCGACACGGTACAATTTGATACTATTTTCACTAGAACCGGAAGTGCAACGAATTATTTTACAATTAAGAATTCGAATGAATCAAAAGCTATCAATATTGATAAGATTTATCTTGCGAAAGGCGAGAATTCTTGCTACAGACTAAATATCGACGGATATCCAACTAATACTCTTGAAGATTATGAGCTTGCACCTGGCGATTCTATTTTTATTTTTGTTGAAGTAACTATTGATCCTGGAAGTGACGAAATGATTGAAGAAGATTCTGTAATGTTTGTTTCAAATGGAAATGTTCAGAATGTAAAACTGGTTTCGTTCGGTCAAGACATAACTTTAATTAATGGCCAGTACATATTAAATGATACAACATGGTCGGCAAATAAGCCTGTTTTAATTTACAATTCTGCCTTGGTTGAAGAAAACGTAACCCTAACAGTACTGCCTGGTACAAAAGTTTATTTTCATAGAGGATCATCATTGTTTATTAAAGGCACATTAAAAGTAAATGGAGATTTGGCTAATAGGGTACTCTTTACTGGTGATAGATTAGAATCATATTACGAGGAAATTGCCGGACAATGGGGCGCATTTCTAGAGGATAATTATGGTAATACAACTGGAATTTTTGGAGGGATTCATCTCTTAGCAGGTTCGAAAAATAGTGAACTCTTTTATGCCGATATCAAGAACGGTATCATCGGGTTGCAAGTGGATTCATGTGTAACTCCTGGTGTGCCTACAGTAATATTGAAAAATACAAATATCGAAAATTCTAAGATTGTTGGACTCTATGCATTAGGGGCGACAATTGATGCCGAGAATTGCGTATTCGCAAATAGTGGTCAATATAATGTTGCTTGTATTATCGGTGGAGATTATTCTTTTATTCACTGTACTCTTGCGAATTATTGGATTGGAAATCGTCAAACACCTCAGCTTATTTTAAATAATTATTACACTTATAAAGATGCAAATAATGTAACTCAAGTATCTTATCGAGATTTAAATAATGCTTATTTTGGGAATTGTATAATTTATGGCTCGCGTGACGATGAGTTGGAGCTTGATTTAGCAACAGATGCTCTGGCAAATTTTAGATTCGACAATTGTTTGATAAAGTATAAAACGCCATCCGATTTTGAAGGTTCCGATTTCTTTATTGATAATATCTTTAACAGTAACCCAAAATTCAAGGAAACTATTAGTCCTTTCGACTATGAACTCGATACACTCTCAGCAGCAAAAGATACTGGCAAAGTAAGTATTAGTGTTTTAGTTCCATTGGATCAGAATGGTATTAGCAGACTAGCTGATGGTAAGCCAGATTTAGGAGCATTTGAAAGAGAAGAATAAACTTCTTTTTTAATCCAATCCATCTTTTTTTACTATTTTTGAAAAAAATAACTTATGAATACCCGACTATATTATTTTTTGTGTGCTGTTATCATAGTGCTTTTTTGTGCTTGTGCGGCAGATAAAAAGGCTGTTGATGAAAAATTGAATCCTGAACTTAGCAATTCTTCATATCGCATCATGTTTTATAATGTTGAGAATCTTTTCGACACCGAAGACGATCCAGAGATAAATGATAATGAATTTCTTCCTGAAGGCGACAGATATTGGTCTGATTACAGATATAAGCAAAAACTAAGCAATATTTATAAGGTAATTGTTGCTCTTGGCGAGTGGGATTTGCCGAAACTCGTTGGCTTGAGTGAAATCGAAAATAGAAAAGTACTCGACGACCTACTTAATTATACACCTTTATATAAAACGGATTATAAGATTATTCATTATGAATCGCCAGACTCGCGTGGAATAGATGTAGCCTTACTATACCGATCCGAATATTTCACACCTATCATTCACTATCCTATAAAGGTAACATGGCCAAAGAATATAGGTTCTGGAACAACACGTGATATTCTTTATGCCTGTGGTACAACCAACGAAGGAGACACACTTCATATTTTCGTAAATCACTGGCCTTCGCGTTGGGGCGGACAAATGGAAACAGAGGAGAAACGTATGTTTGTTGCAAAACTGGTTAAGCATCAAACTGACTCGATTTTAGATTCAAACCCACATTCGAATATTATTATTATGGGCGACCTCAACGATCACCCAACCGACAGAAGTTTAATGGAATCTCTAAAAGCTGAAACTACATTCGATAAAATCAAAAGTGACAAGTTGTACAATCTTTCATATTATATCGAAACTGTGAAAAAGCAAGGTTCTCATAAGTATAATGGGCAATGGGGAATCCTTGACCAGATCGTAGTTTCGGGTGCTTTGCTTGATACAGTTGGAAGTCTCTACACTAGTCCAGATGATGCCTATATTTTCAATGCTGACTTTTTACTAGAGCCCGACACCAAATATCCTGGAGTGCAGGTAAACAGAACTTATATCGGCTTCAAATTTCATGGTGGTTATAGCGATCACTTGCCTACGTATTTGGATTTGAAGAAAAGGTAAAACCATATTTTTTTATTTGTTGCCTTCGACCCTTCGACAAGCTTAGTGCGACGCTCCGCTCAGTCAACGGATTCCCAGGTGACTGAGCGGCGGAGAGCTGAGACTTTATGTTTGCTTAGCGCAGTCAATTAAGCCGTAAGTATCGTGATTTTTTGCTACTCTGAATACCGCGCGAGTTACTCGCGTGGGAAAACAGATTGAGCCCAACGCGCAATGTCATTAAGTTAAGCATATCACAAAACGGTTAATGCCCTACGGGCAAAGTTGAGACACGATTGCTGCCCTTTTACTGACGTTAAAGCCCGCTGGGCTATAACTTTTTTTGCCCGTAGGGCATAAATGTCAGTAAAAACGTATCTGCATAATGTGTCTTTTGCCCGTAGGGCATTAACCGTTTGCATAACTAGAGGCATATAAACTATTTAGTTGTATTTTAATGGGCTTAACATAATGACATTGGCCCCACGCGAGTAACTCGCGCGGTATTCAGAGTAATTTGAGATTTACTTGCGTGAGGGCTAAAGCCGTTGTAATTTGAGATTTGTAATTTGTTATTTGTAAATTTTATTTTTTAAAAATAAAATAAACTGCTAAAATCAAAAAGATAAAGCCTATAACATGATTTGTGCGGAATTGTTCGGTCTTGAAAAACACAAGAGAGAAGACAACAAATACTACCAAAGTAATAACTTCCTGAATAACTTTTAATTCGACGAGTGAAAACGGTCCGCCATTACCTTTATATCCCAATCGGTTTGCAGGTACCTGAAAAAAGTACTCAAAGAGTGCAATGCCCCAGCTCACCAAAACAATTCCAATTAGTGACAATTTTGCAAACCATGGAATATCTTTGAATTTTAAATGACCGTACCATGCAAATGTCATGAAGGTATTAGACAAAATAAGAAGTAAAATTGTGTATAAACCTTTCATTTAAAATATCTATTCTTTTTCAGATTTTGAGAGTGTTTCCCTTGCTTTTATCAATGCAGCATCAAAATTGTCAAAAATATTAGCTTTCCCAATTAAGAAAGAAATCCTAGATTTATCAAGTTCTTTTCGCACATCTGGTTGAACTCCAGAAAGAATAATTCTTTTTCCTCCTGATTTGAGTGATTTTATTGCTTCCTTAAAGTTGTGTACTCCAGTAGCATCAATAAACGGGACATATCGCATTCTGATAATCAGGATTTTTGTGGACGAAGAGTGGCCTTTAAGAACTTCGCTATAGTGTTTTGCTGCTCCAAAGAAAAATGGTCCACTAATTTCATATATTTCAATTCCTTTTGGAAGATAGCCATAGTTTTCGACCATATCTGTTTCTTTCTCTTTTAAGATTGCTTGTCCATTATCAGCCATACGTTTCATAAATAAAATAGCAGACAAAACAATTCCTATTTGGATTGCGACTGTGAGATCGACTAGAACAGTCAGGAAGAATGTTGTTAAAAGAATTAATATGTCAAAAGCTGAGCCTCTTAATATAGACCTGAAAGATCTCCATTCGCTCATGTTGTATGCAACGAGAATTAGAATTCCAGCAAGGCATGACATTGGAATCATTTTGGCATATTGCCCAAAGAAAAGGAGAATCAGCAATAATGTCACAGAATGAATTATACCCGCAATAGGAGTTCTACCACCGTTTTTAATATTTGTTGCAGTTCTCGCGATTGCACCAGTGGCTGGAATACCACCGAAAAATGGAGTTACAATGTTGGCAATACCTTGTGCGATAAGTTCTGTGTTGCTGCGGTGATTACTACCAATCATACCATCGGCAACAACTGCTGAAAGTAATGATTCGATAGCTCCCAGGAGTGCGATTGTTAGGGCAGGAGCGAAGTAGTAGCTAATATTGCTCCAGTCGATTGTTGGGAAATCCATCGAGATTTTTCCAGATATCTCGCCAAATAGGGTTTCGATTGTAGTTACCGGCAGTTTAAATATTGCAACAACAGCAGTAACAACAATAATTGCAACGAAAGTACCGGGTATTTTATTGGTTATTTTATTGAAAAATAGGCTGATTAGAATTGTTCCTAATGTTAGTGCTAATGCAATATAATTAACGCTAGTGAAAGAGTTAAAGTACATTTCCCATTTTGCAAGAAACTCTGAAGGGACGTTATCAATCTGTAATCCAAATGCATCTTTTATTTGCGTAGAGAAAATTATCAATGCAATACCACTGGTGAATCCAACGATTAGAGGGTGAGGGATATATTTTAATAATGAACCTAGTCTGAGTAATCCAAATGCAATCAGCATTATACCAGCTAGAATTGTTGAAATGAGCAAGCCTCCAACACCATATTGAGTAACTATGCCAAAAACAATTACAATAAATGCACCTGTAGGACCGCCAATTTGAACACGACTACCTCCCAAGAATGAAATCAAAAATCCAGCAATAATAGCTGTAATTATACCTTTTTCTGGTGAAACCCCTGATGCTACTGCAAATGCAATTGCTAAGGGTAATGCAACGATACCAACTATTATTCCGGCAAATAAATCTTTTGTAAATTGCTGTTTTGTGTAACCTTCTTTGAGTACAGAAAATAATTTTGGTTTAAAAATTTCTTTCATGGTAGAATTCTTTGAAACATTGCAAAGTTACTAAAAGATATTAGCTATTGGGGAAAAATAAATATGCTAAATAACTGTTAATTTTATCTTCTTAACTCAAAATTCTCGCCCAGATAAAGTTTTCGCACCTGTTCATCTTCCGATAGCTCCTCTGCGGTGCCGCTTTTGAGAATGTTTCCCTCAAAAAGCAAATATGCACGGTCGGTGATAGTTAGAGTTTCGTGCACATTATGGTCGGTGATTAAAACTCCGATATTTCTTTCTTTAAGATGTCTAACTATCTTCTGAATATCTTCCACTGCGATTGGGTCAACACCAGCAAATGGCTCGTCAAGAAGGATGAAGTACGGGTCTATGGCCAGTGCACGTGCAATCTCGGTTCTTCTTCGTTCTCCACCAGAAAGTTGAAAACCTTTACTTTTACGTATATGCGACAGACCAAATTCTTCAAGAAGTTGAGAAGTCTTTCGTAATTGCTCGCTTTTTGATAATTTTGTCATCTCCAGAATGGCCTTTATATTATCCTGTACAGACATTTTCTGGAAAATAGATTCTTCCTGCGACAGATATCCGATGCCTTTTCGTGCTCTTTTATAAATCGGCTCTTTTGTTATTTCAACATCGTCAAGGAAAATCTGCCCCTCGTTAGGTTTTATTAAGCCTACAATCATGTAAAATGTCGTGGTCTTGCCAGCTCCGTTAGGTCCTAGTAATCCTACAATCTCGCCTTGATTTACTTCAACGCTAACGCCTTTAACAACTGTGCGGTTTCCGTACTTCTTGACCAATCCTGTAGTGTGAAGTTTCATGCTGTGATTTTTTTTGCAAATATAGAAAAAAGAAGGTAGACCAAAGTCCTAGGTGTTAAGTTTTTTTAGATTCTTGGTAACTATTTAGGTTTCTGTGTAATTTTGTAATCGGTAATCTGTAATCTGTAATCAGTGGTTTTACTTAGCCGCTGCCACTAATTGAAATTCCACTTTTGTAACATAAAGCAGAATCTCAAGCTTACAACAATCCAACTACCAACTACCACTACCAACTTTCAACTACCAACTAGCCACTAAAAAAAGAATTCTAGTCTTGCCACAATACCTACATAATTACGATTCTTGTTAATTTGATATTTATGAAATGGGTTTTTCCATCCTCTTCAACTCCATTGTTTCCCCATCAAAGACAGCATAACTGAAATTGAAAAGCCAATCTCCAAGATTAGTAAAAACTGTATTATCACCAAGCTTTACCTGAAATGGAATATGGCGGTGGCCAAAAACGAAGAAATCTATATGCTCTTTCTCGAGAACTTTCTTCGAAAACATCACTAACCATTCATCATTAAAGTCTGTCTTTTTAGGGTATTTATGGCTTTTTCTGCTCGACGACGACCATTTTAAGGCTATTCTGAAAGATAATTCGGGGTGTAAAAGCTTAAATAAAAATTGAAAAAACCTAGAAGAAAATATGCTCTTGAGAAAATTATATTTTTTGTCGTAAGGACCGAGTCCATCGCCATGCCCAATAAATAATTTTTTGCCATTTACTTCACGAATTTGAGTTCCACGTATAAGCTCAGCACCAATGGCTTGAGGTAGATAATTGAAAATCCACATATCATGGTTGCCAGTAAAATATGTTAGCTTGATTCCACTGTCAGAAATTTCGCGTAGTTTGGCTAATATCCGGTAGAATCCCCGAGGTGCAACGTGCTTATATTCAAACCAAAAATCAAATATATCGCCAGCTAGGATAATCTCAGCAGCATCAACTTTAACCTGTTCGAGCCATTTAATCAGAAGGAGCTCGCGAAATTCTGAAGTATATTCGCCGTCTATGCCAAGGTGGACATCGGAAACAAAGTATATTTTATTTTTTGTTGTCAAAACAGTAAAAATGGATTTTCTCTATAATTCAGTAAATTAATTTTGCTCAAAGATAATGTAAATCTTATTTTCTGAAAATAATTGTCGGTGTAAATGTCGTTGCTTGCCTGCCACATTGTTTGTGTGCCTGTTACAGGAAGATAAATACACAAGAAGTCGTCCCATATCTTTATCTTCAAACCTAGTTCGTAATAAAAATCTGCAAACTCTTGTTCTTTAATCGAAGGACTTGCTCCTAAGTTAAAATATGCATCTAGAAAAAATAGGGGAGTAGATGAGTTAAGGTTTAAAGCTGCCAACCAGTTATTGCTTTGACCATAAGGAGTATAGAGAGTAAAGCCACCATCATTCCTAATAAATTGATGCGACCAAAAAGATTCAGGATTACCTCTTATATCTTCAGCCCGCCCCACAAATAAATCATCATACAGATAATCCTGAGAACCAAGATTTCCGGATAATCTAAAGTTGTAATTGCCATAATATTCGGATGAACTATATAGAAATTTGCCAGCAAAGAGCCTAATTGTTAATCCTTTCATTTTCTGTGAATAAGTAATTGTTTGCACAACTTCGGCCCATGCTTTTATAAAACCTGTTCCTGTCACGGCATTTATGTTAAAAGACCATGGATTTATTTTTCGGAAATCAATAAAATAAGATTCGACATGTTGAAATTGCTTGATATTGCCAGTGTACCAATCAGTAGCACTTATTTGTCGGAGAGTAATAACTGAATTGTAAAGTCTTGTTGGATTTGTTCTTTGCTTGATTTTTATCCCATATTCTGCTTTAAATCTCGATGTAGAGCTTTCGTTGTCGATACCAAATCGTGCAATTTTTGCAAATAATTCATATTCACGAATCTTCTTATCTTTTGGATGTATATAATAACTGAAATTTGCAATGCCACATAGATTTTGCGATTTTATCCCATACATTGGTACAATCTGATATTCGAATTTCTTTTTTGGAAATGGCGACGAATATAACATAATACTTGGCATCCACCCATCAGCGGTATTATAGGCAAAGAATGGTAATATGGGGATTTCTGTGATATTTGGATTGTCGAGAATATTTCCAATTCTGATTTTTATCGGTTTGTTCGACTTTAGAAATCCAGGACGATAAAAGTTATTGTTTCGGTTATAGTCAGGTGATAGTAAATCTTTATCAATAGTTGCAATTGTGTTTTCGGGTAGATAAAACTTCTTTTTACCTGTAAATCCATCATCGATAATTAGCGAATCGCCAATATATAGAAACAATGGTATTGCAGCGCTGCGTTTGTTTTTTATAAGAAGACTGTCGCCTCTGCTGCCACATATTTTATAGTCAGGAATTTGGCTTTCGATCATTAAATCTTGAAAAAACTTTGCAGTTGTCGGATTTTGAGTTTGTTCAAGGAAGAATTTCTCAAAACTGTCGGAATAAATGTGTTTAAATTTATTTTCACTAAAAAACTTATGCATTACAGATCGAAATTCTTCTTTCCCGAGATATTTCTCGAGAGAATAAAGAACTGTAACTGGCTTCATGTACGACATGATAAAATAATTAAGCATCGACAATTCTTCTGAACGTATTGCTGAAGATTGAGCCTGATTTTCTCTTACCAGATATAGCCAGCTTAATTCACGAATATATCTTGCAGGGAGATCATTTAGTCCTCTGGGATTGGCTTTTATCTCAGCAACTTGTTCGATTAATCCCTGACCTGGATAATATTTGTCGTTGTACTTTGATTCGTAAAATGAAGTAAAACCTTCGTCAATCCAAGGATCTGCTCTCTCATTGCTAGCCAGAATTCCATAAAACCAGTTGTGACCTATCTCATGCATGATAACATTTTCGAGCGATGAAGCCGTTGATGCTGTTACAAC
>CAZOHR010000043.1:0-2135 GCA_964579045.1 uncultured Bacteroidales bacterium
GTTTGTCAACGATAATACTTTTTACTCTTGATGTAATGTCTGACATAATTAATAATTTAAGTTTGATAAATTAATTACTTTTGCGGTGCAAATTAACGAAAATCATTTTGTTCAGTCAAATGTTTTAGGTAGTTTTTTATTAACAATTGTACTAATAGCCTGATTATCAGATTCTTATATGCGAATTATTTGTACCAAAGATGAAGAAAACGATTAACATAGCTCTATTTGCCTCAGGATCAGGCACTAACGTAGAAAATATCTACAATTATTTTTCGGAAAATCATCATATAAAAATATCCTGCATCCTTTGCAATAAGCCAGATGCATATGTGCTTACACGAGCACAGCGTTTGTCCATTGATTTCCTGCTATTCAACAGGTCTGATTTCGACAATTCCGACAAGATTTTAACATATCTCGAGGCTCAAAACGTCGATTTAATTGTTCTTGCTGGATTTTTATGGTTAATTCCCGATTGGTTGATTGAAAAATTTCCTGATAGAATATTAAATATTCACCCTGCTTTACTTCCAAAATTTGGTGGAAAAGGAATGTATGGAGATAAAGTTCATATTGCTGTTCATGAAAGTCAAGAAGAAGAAACAGGTATCAGCATTCATTTTGTTAACAAAAACTACGACGAAGGGCAAATTATTTTTCAGAAATCAGTAAAAATTGACCTTTCAGATACCCCAGATTCTATTGCAAGCAAGGTTCATGAGCTAGAATACCAATATTATCCTACCATTATTGAAAAAATAGCTGTAAATTTGCAAAACAAAGTTTGATTATTCACAACAATTGATTTATGAAATCTGTTATCATAAGCCAATTGCACAAAACATATATAATGAAGATTTTTTTTAGAAACTTATTTTTACTCGCATTCTTATTTATTATAAGTATATCGGGTTTTGCTCAGATACCTGCAGGGTATTATGATTCGGCAGAGGGATTAGAAGATGAAGCATTAAGACAAGCTTTACACAATATTATCGACGGACATACAGTAGTCTCTTATGACAATTTGTATAATGTATATGAAACTTCTGACAAAAGATCCGACGGTAAAGTTTGGGATACATATTCCACCTGCAACTTCACATTTGGCTCTGATGAATGTGGAAACTATCAAAATATTTGTGACTGTTTTAACAGAGAACATACAGTACCTCAAAGTTGGTTTTACTCAAATAGTCCAATGGTATCTGATGCTTTTCATGTAATCCCTACCGACGGAAAAGTAAATGGATATAGATCTAACTGGCCGTTTGGAGAATGTAATTCTGGAACAACTTATGGTTTAGGTAAATTAGGATCAAGCACATATCCTGGTTACACTGGAACTGTTTTTGAGCCTGCCGATGAGTATAAGGGCGATATGGCCAGAATATATTTCTATATGGCAACTCGTTACATGGATGTGCTTTCGGGTTGGGATGGAGAATCTTTTAACGGCAATAATCTTTCTACATGGACAATTAATATGATGTTGCAGTGGCACCACGACGACCCTGTTTCACAAAAAGAAATAGATCGCAATAATGCAGTACACGACTATCAGCACAACCGCAATCCTTATGTTGATAATCCAATTTGGGCAGATGCAGTTTGGGATCCGAATTATGATCCAAATTATGTAGAGTTACACTCTGCATTCTTTACAATCTCACCTAATCCTGCAAATGACTTTATTGTAATAACAAATAACTTCTCTGGACAAAAGAATACTCGGATAACAATCACCGACATTTCGGGCAGAATTATTTTTGAAAAGGAATTAAAAAATGAGAATGAAACAATAGATATCTCCACCTTTATTACTGGTAGTTATTTTGTTAATGTAAGTTGCGATGGCAGATTTAAGCTTACACAAAAGTTATTGGTGATTAGATAGTGTATTGCTATTTGGTGAAAATTGCCCCTTCCAAATAATTAATTGCATGTACTCGCATAGCGTGTTTTTTTGTAATTATTTAGGTATTCTGTTAAAACTAGAATCAAGCTCTGTAATCGGTAAAATGGTATTCGGTAATCGGTGGGTTTAGCATAGCCGCTATCGCTTATTGGAATTCCACTTTTATTAAAAATAGCATAATCTCAAATTTACTGCAATCCACGGATTACAGATT
>CAZOHR010000043.1:2235-16489 GCA_964579045.1 uncultured Bacteroidales bacterium
GATTACCGATTACATCCGCCGCCGCGGAACAAAATATACTTGAGAACTAAATAGTTACATTTTTTGTTAACTTTGTCAAAACTTAAAAATAAAGACTATGAAAAGGACAATTTTTTTGACATTTGCATTTATCATTGTATCAATCTACATTTTCGGGCAGGGAGCAGGAAACTGGGCTTATCAAAGTAAGGCTGGGAAATCAGATTACTCAATCAGTCTTAACGACGAAATGGATTTAGGAGGACTAAGCAATACTAACTCGTATTATCAACAGGCATATTATCCAACTCCTACTAGCATTAACGACACTGTAATCTACATTGATGTAAAAGCATTAATGAATGCTAAAGCAGACACATATATTATGATTTTGGGACTTTCTCAAATTTCGGAGAATTTAGAGACATGCTTTGATCTCACAGACCAGCGTGTTGCAGCATTCTTAAGCGAAGCAGGGATTAAAGAAGAAGATGTATATGTAGATTTTATTTCGCAGACACCAATTTTCGCTAGAGAAAAAGCTAAAAAGATTTTCAGCAAGAAGTATGTTGAAATTCCTAAGGGATTTGAAATCAAAAAGAATATTCACATCCGCTACACCGACAGAAAAATGGCTGATAAATACCTGAAACTGGCTGCAAAAAATGAAATCTATGACATAATCAGAGTTGATTACATCGTAAGCAATCACAAAGCCATTTATGACACCCTAAGAGGCGAGTGTGTAAGTTTATTAAGTAAATATCTAGCTGATTTTGCAAAATTAGGCTATACATTTGAGGCTGATTACAAATCGTTAGAAGAGTCAAATTCGTGCACCTACCCTAATTCAAATTACGCTTCATTTTCGTCATATATGCCTTCGAATTACCAGCCACTAGTAGGTAATGATGCAGAGGTTACACTGGTAAATCCAAATGAATCTATCAATATTTTTTACAATAAACTGCCATATAACAATTATGACATTATTATTAATCCAGATATGATTGAGCCATCTGTACAGTTTTCACAATATTTGAAGTTGAAGATAGTTTTAAAGAAAAAATAGCAATTAATAATTATTTTTGTGGCTGAATTATTTAAGACTATGGCATTGGAAAATAAAACTGTACAATCTTATTTTAAGTCTTTTTCTCAAAAGAAAGTACTTATAATTGGTGATGTAATGATTGACTCCTATATGTGGGGCAAAGTTAACCGCATATCACCAGAAGCACCGATTCAAGTTGTTTCTGTTACAGGAAGAGATTACCGTTTGGGGGGAGCTGCAAATGTCGCTTTAAACATTGCAGCACTTGGAGCAGATGCTATATTATGCTCTGTAATAGGTGACGATGAAAAGGGTCAGGTTTTTTTGCGATTGTTGGGTGAGAAACAACTTAGTAATGTTGGGATAATTAAAGACAAGAACAGAATTACGACAGTAAAAACAAGAATTATCAGTAGCGGACAACATTTGCTTAGAGTAGATGAAGAAATATCAGACCAACTTTCTGATTACACTGAGTCTGTACTTGAAAAGAAGATTTATGAAATTATTGACAGCAACAATATAGATCTTATAATTTTTGAAGATTACGACAAAGGAGTCTTTTCTGAGAATATTATTACTAAAATTACTAACAAGGCAAACGACAAAGGAATTATTACAACTGTAGATCCCAAAAAGAGAAACTTCCACTATTACAAAAACACGACACTTTTTAAACCAAATCTAAAGGAATTTAGTGAAGGGCTTAAAATAGAAATTGACAAAAATGATATTTCTGGTCTTAAATTCCATGCTCAAAAATATCTAAATGAAAACAATATAAAAATGCTTTTGATTACACTTTCGGAAAAAGGCATTTTAATAGCAGGATCGGATCAATCACATCATTTTCCTGCCGAGGTTAGAGATATATCTGATGTTTCTGGTGCAGGTGACACTGTTATAAGTGTTGCCAGTTTACTGCTTTCGTGTGGTGCAGAATTGTCGGAAATTGCTTTAATATCTAATATTGCTGGCGGTCTTGTTTGCGAAAAAACAGGAGTAGTGCCAATAGATATTGACGAACTTTTGAAAGAAACAAGTAAATAAATAGTAATTATTTAGGTAATATGTCAGAATTAGAATTCTTTTTTTAATAGTTATTTTTGTAATCGGTAATCGGTAATCGGTAATCGGTGGGTTTAGCATTGTCGCTATCGCTTTTTAAAATTCCACTTTTGTTAAAAAAGACAGAACCTAGAGTATGCTACAGATTACTGATTAACGATTACATCCGCCGCGGCGGAACATAATTATACCAGAGACCTAAATAGTTACAAGAAATAAAAAAATAAATTTGTTTGCTATATTTAAGGATATTGAGAAACGCAACTTTGGCCTTGATCTGTTTAGAGTAATAGCAATTTCGACTGTTATTTTTGGTCATGGGTTTAGCTTTCTAGGTTTTGAAAAATACAACAAATTCATTCCAATTGACGGGGTGGATTTGTTTTTTGTTTTAAGCGGCTTCTTAATTGGCAGAATTCTGCTAAAGATAAACTCTAGTACATTACACACTGTGTTTTCGGAGTCTCTCATTTTTCTTAAAAGACGATGGTTCCGCACCTTACCAAACTACTTTCTATTTCTTGCAATAAACATCATCTTAGTGTTTGCTGGTGTATATGATGGTTTGTTAAACATAAATACTTTAGCGTATTTCGGATTTCTACAGAACCTTTTTAAACCATTAGATCTTATGTTTTGGGAATCGTGGAGTCTCGCTGTTGAAGAATGGTTCTATCTCCTATTTCCTGTGTTTTTGATTGTGTTATATTCATTAAAAAAGCTTTTTAAGGCAACCTTTTCAAGCTATTTGGCAATTTGCACGATTCTAATTTTAACGCCTTTACTATTACGTATTATATTTACTCATGGTCTTAGCGCAGATGTTAATACAGATTTATATTTGCGAAAAATAGTGATTTACAGATTGGACACAATAGCATACGGTCTAATTACAGCATATTTATTCAAAAACTATTCTTCGTTTATTGCTAAACATAAAATCATATTATTTCTCTTAGGAATTCTTGGTTTTAGTATTCTTAGATTCATGCCAACAGAAAGCTTTACATTTTTCAGAAACACATTTTCGTATAGCCTAGAGGCAATTTTTATTGCCTGTTTGATTCCAGTTTTTTATTATTTATCTAAGCCACGAGAAATTTTTAATAAACCTGTCGTTCTTATAAGTTTGATTTCATATTCGATGTATCTAGTGCATTTGCCGATATTATATTTATTAAGGAATTTTATTCCACAAAGAACTTTTGTGGCTGGCAATGTAGCAATTATGATGCTATATCTCGCATTGACAATACTAATATCGGCAGTGGTCTATTATTTTTGGGAGAAACCAATGATGAATTTGAGAGATCGAAAGTAGTTACTATCTCTTATTCTTAAGAATTTGTCTAAAGTACTCTAGATCTTCGAAAAAGGTAATCTTAATATTATTTACATCGCCGGCAATAATCTTTATTTTCTCTTCTGGAAAAACAAGCTTTACGATACTACAATCGTCGGTATGTTTAAAGCGATTTACTTTTTCAAGCTTTTCATAAGCACTAAAAACAGTACTAAAATCGAAGCCTTGGGGAGTTTGTGCTTTGAAAATATTTGAACGATCAGGAATTGAATCTAGAATCCCATCTGCGCCCGCAATATAAATTGTATCTGTTGTAGGCACAGCAACAGTAACGGTTTTACTAGAATCAAGTTCGTTAATAACAGAGCTAATTACAGCCTTGTCGGTATTTGGTCGAACAGCATCTTGGATAAGAACTTTCACATCCTTACTATTATTCTCCAAGCGGGCAATTTCTCTAAGCCCTATAAATGAGGATTCACCTCTGGTGGCACCACCTTCAACAACAGAAATAACCTTGGCAAACTTTCCGCCCAGAGCAATTTGCTTTGTACGCTGAATATGTTCAGGATTACTCACCAGAACTATTTTATGAATGCCAGAATGATTATTGAAATTACTCAGGCAATAATCAAGGATGGTTTTACCATACACATCGGCAAACTGCTTTGGCATATCATTTCCAAAACGATTGCCAGAGCCTCCTGAAAGAATAAGAGCATAAACTATCTTATCAGACATATAAATATCCAATTAATGGAAAAAAATAAAAAAAATAAAAAAAGCCCGATTTGAACGGGCTATGACTAATTAGTCTTTTGCTATTTCAGCGTATGCTTCTGCGTCAAGTAGATTATTTGCTTCAGCAGGGTTATTCATTTTAATTTTGATTAACCAGCCTTCGCCAAAACAATCTTTATTTACCAAAGCAGGATCATCAATAATTGCTTGATTGATTTCAATTACTTCTCCAGCTACTGGCATATAAATATCAGAAACTGTTTTTACTGCTTCGATTGTACCGAATGATTCACCTTTGTCAAGGTTTTCTCCTTCTGTTTCGATTTCAACAAATACGATATCGCCTAAATGTGTTGCAGCAAATTCGGTAATACCAACATAAGCTTCATCGCCTTCAATACGTAACCATTCGTGTGATTCCGCGTACTTCAAATTTTTTGGAATATTCATTGTGATAAAAGTTATAAAATATTTTTACTAGTTAATTAATAATATAAGCACTCAAAATAAATACATTTTTTTTTAAGTTGCAAGAGTAAATCTCAGACTTACACCAAAATTTGTATTTGAGGTAGGATAAGTTACGTTTAGAGTCGGTCTGTTAATAACCTGATCATAGAATAATCGCAAGTTAAACCTATTGCTAAGCACGTAATCTGCCGATGTTTTAATGGTATATGTCAACTGTCCAGAGGTAGGTTGATTAAAACCTTCTTCGAGTTTACGGATGACTGTAAGGGTATTACGAATAGAGAAGTCGAATCTAATATTTAGGTCGCTCTTATAGTTTCTCGTACGACCTCCTCCTTTAATTGTAATTTCTACATCTTTAAATCTGTATCCAGTACCAATAATATACTCATCGTTTCTTAATTCGGTGAGTTGATTATTGCTAAAACTCATATTCAGATTTCGGTTTTTCTTAACCTCGAGTTTTGCTATAAAGCTGTTTATCATCGTCATATCAATAGAGATGAGCGGAGAAAACTGTTCGGTAATGCTTATACCGTTAATCTGATATTTTGAATAATAATTCTCGAGTTCGTCACGGATAATATTAAATCCATCTGACTCGCTATACTCATTAGACAATCGTGTTTGATATGAGCCGATATTGAAGGTTGAACGATAAACATGATTGAGGTTAACGGTTCTAAAAATCTTCTTTAGTTTTGGAATTTTACCAAGTCCATCATAGGTGATTCTCCAGTTAGGAAGCGCACTCATAATCGATGGGAATGTTTCAAGGCTAACATTTTCGGCACTCTTATTAGTGTATGCAGCGAGGAATGCAGGAATGAGAACATCTTGAGAAGTTTTGCCATATCCTTCGGGGAATCCGTAAGTATCAACAAGGGCAGGATCATAACCTGGTCGCTGTGAGGCTAAACGCTGTGCAATTACAATTCTATTTTCGTCGAAAGTTGTAAATGTTGCTGAGGTATAATCCCCTTTATCCTTGAATGGCTCGAAAGCAGTTCCCCAAGTAATGGTTGACATTGAGAAACTTCCGTTCTGTACAGGATTCATTTCCATAAACTCATCCATGCCAGTAATTTCGTTATATCCATATCTGTAATACTTACTTTCGTTTTCACTAAATGAATGAGTGACAGTGAGGTCGATACGTAAATCACGAATTGGTTCTACAGAAGCTCTTACGTTCCAGTTTCTATTATGAGTCTGCATAAAAGCCTGAATATTGGATGTGTCTCTAGTTATTACATTATTATTGATTGCCCAATCACCAAATCCTTCTTCCTGCCAACCCATGATAAACGGAATATTAGGAGTACGTATTGCAGATGATGGTCCGTACATTTCGGGGTCAGCAACATAATTTGACATACCTAAAATATAAGTCGAAGGCATATATCCTGGCAACAATGTTCCGTTTGTCTCGGTGAAACCAATAGAAATATTTTTAACACTCATCATTAAAACCAAAGTATTATCAAAAATTATCTTGGCAATTGACTCATTCTTCTCCCGTTTACCAGTAACAAGCAAAGTAACCTCTTCGGCATCTGCTTTAGGTATAAACTCAACTCTACTGTCGTCAATAATCTTAGTTTCTCCAGGAACATCTTTCCCCTGAGCATCGGTAGCTTTTATAGTTACATCTTCAGTTTTGAGCTTATGTGTAATGGTTTTACCCTTTTCTGCTTTAAGCTTGGAAACCTTTTGCTCAAAAGTTACAGTTTCAGTTTCTTTCTTTTTTGCTTTACCTCCTTGTTTGCCACGATATTTCTTGTTTACCTCATCCAAGTACTTTACTTTATTGTACAAGCTAAGTAAATTAAACTGAGTGTTTAAAGACATCGAATTGCCATTCTGTAAAGTATTTCCTAATTTAATGGTATCGGCAGTAATTGGGCCTGCAGTCCAGTCGTAAGTACCAGAATATCTAGCGTTAGCGGTAACCCAGTTGAGAATTGGAATTTTATTTATTGGCAAGTTATAAGTAACATCCCATTGATGGTGATACTGTGTATTTCTACCGAAGTCTCTGAAGTTATTCCAAATAGTATCTCTTTTCTGCTCATACAAAGGATCTTCTTTGTATAATCTGCCTTGTGGCTCGTCAATTCTAGCATTATTGGTGGCAGAGAAATCAAATTTGAGATTCTTCGATAAGTTATATTTTAAATCATACTGACGAATCCAAGTAAAGTCTTTACGGACATTAACAGGCAAAGGCAGCGCCGAATTATAAATATTACGCAACTGTGTTTCACCATATTGTCTGTTTACGTTTGTACGGAACGACAACTGAGATGGTAAATAATAAAAGTTGAAGTCTTTAATAATCTGAAAGGCTTTATTATTAAAGATTTTAGCTTTCTTGAATGGCTCAACAATTTTAGGAGTTGCGTTATAATTATAGAATATTGCTCCTGTATATAATTTATTAGTATTATAGATTGTGTTTACATCGCGGGTATAAGTTTCATTATAACCATAACTTGCCGACCAATTGGCAAGATCGTAAATCATTGGTTTTCCTTTTGTCTTGTTAACCTTTACATTGGTAAGATTAAGACTCTTGCGCATAGTATAATCCTGAGCAATGTAACGTAAACTGTCTTTATATTCCTGAGTTAAAGTTGGATCAGAAAGTGCTACTTTGAATGGAATATCAGGATCCAAAGGATTGTACTCTGGATTTTTTACATTTTCGGAATATCCAATATAAAGAGGAACTCTTACATTCAACTTTTCGGGGAAGAACTTACCAAGTTCGAAATTTGACGAAATGTCATATCTATTTATTTCTTCTTTTTGTCTTTCGCTAACTTTTTGATTTATTGCTCCAAAGCCAGGTTTGCTAGTACTTCCGGCCATGGTTACAGAACCGAAGTCGGCGAGTTTTGCAGTAATCCTAGCATTAGCAGCCCATCCACCTTTTTCGTCAAAATCGGTAAGACGTAGCTCGTTCACCCATACTTCGGCACATTTTGCATCACCATCATCGCCATCGCTCGAAGAAACCTTCTTTGGATTTCTTACCCCAACCATAATTGTCTGAACATTTGACAAATTAGGATTACCCATAACGCTGATTTTTCTATCACCATCCTGCATAGAATAAAGTCTGGTTAGACTTACATTTATGTCGCCAGCTCTCATTTTGTCGTTACGGTTTTGTTTTACAAGCTGCAGAAGTTCAAACTCAAGATTCAAGTCATTGGCTTCTGGCCAAACAATATATCTATCAGGAGCTTGCTCATCAAGAGTTCCATCGTAATTACCAGCAGGAGTTACAGAAAGTGGAATTTCATACTCGTAATAGTTATTTTTATAATCGGTACCCAAACGAACGAACAAAGTAACATCTCCATCTTCAATTGGAGTTTCACCAGGTAAAGATTCGGCGTGAATAAACATTTTAAGTCTAAGATATTTTCTTACATCAAGATTAACGTTTTTGTAAACAGCCCTTGCGTCTCCGTCCTGCAATCCGCAAACTTTAAGCGACATTGCTTGTTCGTTCAACTGACGCATCTGTGGATTCATTGGGTCAATCTGTCTATTAATGTTTGGAGGCAGAATATAGTTAACAGGAGTCTTCGATGCGTTTTCCTCGATATTTACTGCACTAACATCAAAAGGTGTTTCAGCAAGTTCGTCAACAACATACTCACCAGGTTGCATAAATGAAGCATTGTACTTTCTCCATTCTCCGCGCACCAAACTTAAGGTTGCAAATCGTAAAATAGTAGGGTCTGTGAAGTTAGTCATAAACATTCTCATAAATCGAATAGATTTAAAATCTGAGATTGCACCTACTTTTTTATCATAATCGTAAACTGGAATCTTAAACTGATACCAAGTAACATTTGATTCTTCGTCGTTTGCAAAACTTGCAGAAGTAACTACTTTATCAGTAATATAGTTACGTCCTACTTCGAAGTCCTCTTTACGCATACTTATGCGATACTGAAAATAATTTTCACTTTCGCTCAAAGTATTATCCTTATTTATATCCTCTAAGTTTGGAGTAGTTTGTGCACTAGTAGAATATGACTCAAGAGAATACTCAGCAGGAGGAGAGTTTCCTTCAAGACCATTAAATAGTTTGTATCTGTCCAGAATATTTATTTCGTCACCATCGTAGTCTGTTCCTCTGTAATGATGATAATTATCCCCAGATGGATCTTCCAAAGCATCTTGATATGCAATTGAAGCGTCTCCAAACATAGCAGCAATACTATCAAGATATGCATGTTGTCCACCAGCCGAGAAGAAAGATCTCTCGTTAATATCATTCAATCCATCGAGCCCCACATCCTGAGCAATTCTTGAATCGGGATCATTATCAAATGCACTAACAAGCGACTGCATTAGAGGGATAATACCCCATGTAGTAGTATCGATAGGATGGTCATTCTGAACTGTTGGTAACCCGTGTTCAAACGACTTACGTCCATCTTTAAGAATATCTTCGGAAATATCTCCAAGGTTAAAATACAAATCCCCCCCAGTATTAAGCGAATCTTCAACAAATGGATCCATCAACCAAAATTCGATATACTCAATATTAGCTTCCTCAAAATCGGTTGTTTGCAATTGGCGCATAACACCAGCCCATCTATTCTGTGGATTAAGTAAAAGGCCGTTTGCATCCATTCCATTAATATCATAATTATATGGACCTTTTTCCTGCGGATAGAATGCAAGATTAAGTGCAACCATATTTGTAGGAATACCTGTTGTGCTTTCACGATTTGGAAACAATTCCTTCTCGTAAATTTCGCGAACATAATGGCTAGATTGGTCTTCTATTGATACTGGCGAAGTACTGCGGTGAAAGAATGGGTCAATAACATACCAAGCAAGTTTTGCTCTGTTAATACCATATTCAAGATCGTTTATTAACCTACTTTCTGGGAACATGACAGAGTCGTTTGGTGTACTCGACAATGTCCAAGCAATTTGTGATTTTAAATCAATACTTGTTTTAGTTCCTTCAAAGTCGTCGATATATGCATTTCCCTCTTTTTCGATTGCGCTAGAATGCCCAGGTATCAGATGTGCAAATTCGCCAGTCATCGTAATTGTTGACATTTCCTTTGTTTCAACAAATGGCAAAAAGTCAATTGCCTTGGTTAAGAAAGGCACATCGGTACGATACGAAGTATTTACACCCCAAATTGTATTTGATATTGGTTCGTCGCCAATACTAACTTTCTGAGTTAGAGGTTTCTCGGTAAGATTTAAGACGGTTGCTCCGATGCTAAAATCTTTGGAGAACTCATAATTAAAATGTGAACCTATAAGAGTTTTGGTCTGAATGTTGAACATTGAATTACTCTCGAGAGAAATCTTAATTGGAGTTCCCGACTCAAGAATACCTGCATTAATAATCTTTACACGTCCAAGGTTATAATCTACAGTATAGTCAATATTTTCGGTAAGTTTTACCGCACCTGCAGTAACAGAGACACTTCCCTGAGGAATATTTATCGCGTTAAGGGAAATATCGCTACCTCCAGCCGATTTATACTTTCCTTTAAGGTTAAACTTATTCTTCTCCGCCATTTGTCGTGCGGTACTTTGTGTGCTATCATAAAGTTCTTGAAAAACATACTGGTCGGCAGTTTCGTTGAGACTTGTGACACCTCCTGTAATCTTTCCTTTTAGGTAAGACCCAAAAGGTTCTCTTACTGGAAAAATTATCCTTCCATTACTAGCATTTACAGTTATTGACTCGATAAAGTCGAACATTCCATCGGGATAAGGATCTAGTTGAGAGTTGAGATTATCGAGGTTCATTACTTCGAGTAATCTAGTACTGTCGATTGCACCAACAGGTAAGAAGTTAATTTCGGTTCCAGTTTTATCATTATTATACATAATGTCGAACCAGAAATCTTCGCTACTTAACTGGTAAGCACCGATATTATAAATATTCTTCATCATCAAATCCCAAGCTTTAAGCTGAGGGGTGAATGATGTTCCTTTTATCAATTTTAATACAAGAGCATCGGGAGCTGAAATTGCAGAGTTTGAGAATTCCCCAACTTTAAAAACATTTCCGCCTACGGTATATTCATAAGCTACTGCCAAAACTTGATCTGAGCTCATAGTAGAATTCAACGAAATATAACCAAGACGTAAGTTTACCGTGTACTCGGATGGTTGTAATAACCTTGCAGATTCAATTTTTTCGAAATCAATACCACCTGTCATATTTATTCCTAACAGTGTGTTGCTTACGGTATTAATATCTCTAATCTCGGGATAGGTTGTTGCTATTTCACCAAGGTTATTGATGTCATTATGTGGATAAAGAGTTTGAAACACGCCGTTAGGATCTCTAACATAAGCGGATTGAATATCATTGTCGTTGCTTTCGCCAAGGTCGGCAAACGCTACAATGTTACGTGAATCGTTAAAATTTCCTGTTTTATTGGTAACCCAAACCTCAATACGAGTAATATTAACTCCACTGTTGAGAATTGGAAGTCCTGCAAGAGATCTGTCATAATTTTCCTTGAAATAATGAGAAAGGAAAAAGTGTTTATTTGCTTCGTATTGATCAGCTTTTAATTCAAATTCTTTAGTTTGTGCACCCCCTTCGACTTCAATAGTTGACGATTCTCCTTTTTGCTGAGAGAAAATTGTAGTAACTGTCATTTTACCGAATTTGGCTTCGGTTTTAAAACCAAACAAACTCTGACTACCAGTAATAAGAGTTCCAGTTAACGGCAAAGACACATTTCCCGCTTCTATTTTCTGTATTATTTCATCTTCGTGTCCAGTATACTCAAGTTTAACAGAGTTTTCAAAGTCAAATGCTGCCTCGGTATCGTACTGAACATTGATTTTCATTTTATCACCAATTTGCCCAACGACATTCATCTGAATTTTTTCGTTGAAGTCAAAAGTAGTTGTGCGCTGCATTTTAACAGGAAGAGAAGGATTATCAACCTTTGAGATATTTAAACCGAAGCTAAGTTCTGCCGAACCCTGAGGTTTAATATCAATAACATTACCACCAAAAATCCTATCAAATATTTCACCTCCAACTTCTAGTTTTGGGATGAGAGCATCGCGACTTTCAGAGATATCGCTTTTGGAACGCTGACGCCAATATGATTTCATTGCTTTATCAAAATCATATTCAAGATACTCGTCAAAGCTAACAGAAAAAGGAGTTTCAAGAACCTCATCTCCTACTTTCTTTACAAAAATATACTCATTAGTTTCTTCGTCATAAATTACTTCTGTAGTAACATTTGAGGGGTTAGTTCCATATAGTGGACTGTTGTCGTTGTTTTGAGTTGGGTTAATATTCTCATTCGGGAGGGGATATGGTAATTTGCCATCCTTAATTGTATCATCAAGGTGCACATCGTTATTCTGTGGGATTGCATAGCCTCCCATATAATCGTTAATCCCAGCATTTGAAGGGAAGATAACAGCAATCATACTGATAATCAATCCTCCAAAGAACATGTATTTAAAAATCTTTCCTACCAATGTCTTAAATTTTTACAAATAATTTAACGCAAGCTTAACAACCTCCTCAAGATAAAGATTATTATTGTCTTTCAATAGTTTATTTAATACCTTTTCGACAGCAGGTTTTGCAAAACCTAACATCGTCAATGCACTTAACGCATCTTTCTGCAAAGTATTGTTTATATGACCAAAAATTTGATTAATTTCTATATCCGAATCAGATAACTTATCTTTTAGTTCTATTATAATTCGCTGAGCAGTTTTTGTACCGATACCTTTAATGCTTTGTAATAATGTGACATTATTTCTCGAAATAGCCTCAACTAAATCCTTTGCGCTTATCGATGAAAGAATTAATCGAGCAGTATTAGCACCTACACCATTAACCGAAATCAGAGATCTAAACAATTCTCTTTCCTGTTTATGAATGAATCCGTAGAGTAAATGAGCATCTTCGCGCACAATTTCGTGTAAAAATAATTTACATTCCTGCCCTTGTTTCAAGCTTGTGTAGGTATTGACACTTACATTTATAAAGTATGCCATGCCATTGTTTTCAATAACAGCATAGGTTGGAGTCAATTCGGCCAGCAGCCCCTTTACATATTCATACATCTGTAACCAGAATTTAATATAGTTTGCAAAAATAAAAAACAAATTCAATACTTCAATTTTTTTATATTAATAAGTAGATTATTTCAAAAAAAGAGAAATAAAAGGTCAAAAAGGACGGCTGTGCGGTTATTTCGCGTTGCGGTAAAATCTCACAAACTAGTATGAGGTAAAGAAACTCAGGATAATCGAAACGTTACTAATGAAGATAAAATTATCCGTTACTTAACGATTAATAAACGACTATTTGGCTGAAAGCCATCTGTGGCAACGTTTTTTCAATTATGTTTTGTCCGCAGCGGCGGATTGTTTTTTGTGTTTTGTTTTTTGTGTTTTGTGTTTTCCCCCTTTATCCGTTACTTAACCGTTAACAAACGACTACGAAGCAGAAAGCCATCTGTGGCAACGTTTTTACAAATTGTGTTTTTGATTTTGTTTTTTGTGTTTTGTTATTTGTGTTTTGTGTTTTGTTATTTGTGTTTTGTGTTTTGTTATTTTCCCTTTTATCCGTTACTTAACCGTTAATAAACGACTACGAGGTGTAAAGTCTTCTGCCTTTATTTTCCAAATACCTCCTTTAATTTTAACTGCTGAACCTTTTTGCTTTTAAAACATATTATTCGTAATTTTGTTAAACATTTAAATAATGAATATGGACAGAAAAATTGTAAAAGAATACACAAACGGTGAAATTACAGTTACTTGGAAGCCCGATGAATGTATCCACAGCACTGTTTGTTTTAAAAAATTACCTAAAGTTTTCAAGCCTAATGAGCGACCTTGGGTGAAAATAAATGAAGAATCTACAGCTCTTATTATCGAAACTGTTGATGCATGCCCGACAGATGCGCTTACTTGGAGATATAACAATGAAAATGCAAGTGAAAACAAGTCAATTATACAAGAAACTAAGAACATAAAACCTGAAATTAAGTTGCGCGAAAACGGGCCTATAATCGTTCCTGCAGAAATCAATTTAGTTGATGAAAATGGTAAAATTTTGAAAGTAAATGAAACTAAATATATTTGCCGATGCGGACATTCTAAGAACAAACCGTTTTGCGATGGCTCACATATTTTATCAGGCTTTAAGGGATAAACTTTTCGTACCTAAAGAGATGTGGAACTATCGTTTATCAGATAGATTGGCATTATCATAAAATAACTAAATCTAGTCTGTCAACAATCTTTATCTTATAAGTTTTTTTTGAATCTATGCTTCAATAATGTATTTTTGGAAAATAATTTTACAAAAATGAAGATAAAGAGTCATTTTATTGAAGCATCTGAAGTATTAAATAACTTTATTTCTGATGAAAACAACTTCAAACGCATTGAAGATGCGGGGAATTTAATCGTAAACTGTATTAAAAATGGAGGCAAAGTAATCTCTTGTGGTAATGGCGGCTCAATGAGCGACGCAATGCATTTTGCTGAAGAATTAACTGGAAGTTTTCGTGATAAAAGAAAAGCTATTCCAGCCATAGCAATAAGCGACCCATCTCATATAACCTGTACTGCAAATGATT
>CAZOHR010000044.1:0-16281 GCA_964579045.1 uncultured Bacteroidales bacterium
AATTAATTATTGTATTAAACTCAGCAAATTTACAGCAAAGTTGACAATGTTCCAAGTAGAATTAATCTCAAATCAGGGCAAACGCATACTTTTCTTTTGTCATGGTTCGACTTACTTCGACTGCGCTCAGCACAAGTCGCTCACCACAAAGTGGTTTTTGGATTGCATACGCACCAAAAACGCATGCCAAAAGAGATTGAGCGGCATATTTTAACCCTTGACTTTCACTACGTTCAGTCAAAGGTTAAAATAAATGAGTCTTTCAGACTCTATTCAGATTTTAGTTACAAGAATAAACAAAAGAGGCCATCCACAAACTAGCGGACAGCCTCTTCTTCTGCATTTTTTAACTATAATTTTGCCAGCAATTTTGCCTTTTCTACCAAGCTGATAAACTCTGTTCTGTAACCGAATTCATCTTCGCCTTTTGCTCTTTTTGCCCAAAGAATAACATGGTCGTAAGATGACGTTCCTTTAAATTCTGAATCTCTTAAAAGCATTCCAAACTCGGCAACAGCAACAGCCATCATAAAGTTAGCAGAATTTGTTTTATCGGCAAGATCTTTTGAAGTAACTTTGCTAGTAATCAATCTACTTGTCTCTTGTCCAGGTTTCTTATATCTAATTTTAAGAGTCATAATATCATCACTTTTCACAACTTGCGATGTTTGATAGTTAAGAGGATCAACACTCGAAGAACCAGATTCTCCATCTACCATAACCAACTCATAAATTGCAGTGACAGTATGTCCGCTACCGATTTCGCCAGCATCTTTTTTGTCATCGTTAAAATCTTCTTTATTTAGCATACGATTTTCGTAACCTATAAGTCTGTATTCTTTTACTTTGCCCGGATTGAATTCAATTTGAATTTTAACATCTTTTGCAATTGTGTAAAGAGTTCCCCAGAGTTCTTCCCCAAAAATCTTATTTGACTCCATGATGTTGTCAATATATGCATAATTGCCATTACCTTTATTTGACATATTTTCCATTTTGGAATCTTTGTAGTTTCCCATTCCAAAACCCAAGATAGTTAGATAAATACCCATATCTCTTTTTGACTCAATAAGTCTTTCCATTTCGGCATCGGAGCTAGCGCCAACATTAAAGTCTCCATCCGATGCAAGGATTATCCTATTATTTCCGCCTTCGATAAAGTTTTCAGAAGCAATTTTATATGCTAGAATAATTCCTTCTCCACCAGCTGTTGAGCCACCCGATTCTAGTTCGTCGAGCGAAGATAGAATTTTTGCTTTGTTAATACCAGTTGTTGCTGGCAAGACACAACCTGCTGCTCCAGCATAAACAACTATTGAAACTTTATCCTGAGGTCTTAATTTTTCGACAAGAATGCGGAATGATTTCTTGAGCAAAGGGAGTTTGTTTTGATCACTCATAGACCCAGAAACATCAATTAGAAATACTAAATTACATGCTGGAATATTATCTTCTGCCACTCTTTCACCTTGAATTCCAATCATTAAAAGCTTATTTTTTGAATTCCAAGGACAATCACCAAGTTCGAGGTGAGTTGCAAATGGGTGCTCTCCTTTTGGGTTTTCGTAATCATAATCAAAATAATTTATCATTTCCTCAATTCTTACAGCATCTTTGTTTGGTAAAGAAGACCCATTAATAAATCTGCGAACATTAGCGTAAGAAGCCCTATCAACGTCGATTGAAAATGTGGAAAGTGGGTCGTTTATAGATTTCTTAAAAGTATTTTCTGCAATATAATCGTATGACTCGGTATTATGGACAACATAAGATTCGTCATAATCATAGCTTACTGAACCGCTGCTTGGAGATGCACACTTATTATAGCTGACCGACTTATCCATCTTTTCCTCATACATTACAGCGTCTTCAATAACTAGTGGTTCAACAACCGAAACCAGAGCCATGTCAAGAAATACTGTCATTTTGTGCTGTTGATTTTCTGCAAGAATTAAGTTTTTTTCAAAATATTCAACATATCCCGAATAATTAATACGAATGCTATAAACTCCAGCATCGAGATCTTTAAACTCGAAAGCCCCTGAAGCGTCGGTACTAGCTGTGCCGATAATTATGCTCATATTATACAGTTTAACTTCTGCTCCCGAAATTGAGTTTCCGGTCGCGTTTTCTCCCACTGTTCCCGAAATTGAGCCTGCTGCAAATGAAAAAATGCTTGTGGCCAGAAACATAATTGCGATTAAAATTTTTGTAGTTTTCATAATTGTATTTTTAAAAGTTGTTTTCGGGCTCTTAGATACAGTCGTCAAAAAAATTCCACAAAAAACTTTTCCTCAATAAAAAACCCCACCGAAAAATTTGGGTGGGGCAACTGTCTTATAGAAGTTAAACTCTCAGTATTTAGCAATAAGACAGGTTTTTTCGACCAGAGAAATAAATTCGCTACGATATCCATAGTCATCATCTCCTTTTGATTCTTTAGCCCATTCAATAACATGCTCGTAGCTTGATTTGCCCTTGTATTCGGAATTTCTAAGCAGCATTCCGTATTCGGCGACTGACACAGCAAATTTATAGTTGTCTGACAACTCCTTATTATCAGTCTTATCGCAACGTATAGTCGTTGTTAGAAGATTACTTTTGCTTTCATCTGACTTTTTATACCTTATCTTAAGTGTTGCCACATCATCACTTGCCACAACTTCAGACGTTTGATATTTAAGTGGATCAACATCAATATCGCTTTTACTTTCATTAAACATTACTAATTCATATATTGCTGTAACGGTATGACCAGAACCAATCTCACCGGCATCTTTCTTGTCGTTGTTAAAATCCTCATTTTCGAGCATTCTGTTTTCGTAGCCAATAAGCCTATATTCCTTAACAATCCCTGGATTGAACTCAATCTGTATTTTCACATCCTTTGCAATGGTAAATAATGTCCCCCATAATTCTTTCCCAAATACTTTTTTTGCTTCGAGGATATTATCAATATATGCATAATTTCCATTTCCCTTGTTCGAGAGTCCTTCCATCTTCGAATCTTTGTAGTTTCCAGTTCCAAAACCCAATATTGTGAGATAAACACCGCTTTCTCTTTTTTCTTCAATAAGTCGTTCAAGCTCTGAATCACTGCTTACACCTACATTAAAGTCGCCGTCGGTGGCCAGAATAAGCCTGTTGTTTCCACCTTTGATAAAGTTTTTAATTGCAATGTCGTATGCTAATATAATTCCTTCTCCTCCTGCTGTGGATCCTCCAGATTGCAACTCGTCAATTGCTGTCATAATGTCGGCTTTGTTTTTCCCATATGTTGATGGTAACACGCAGCCCGCAGCACCTGCATAGACAACTATCGAAACTTTGTCCTCAGGCCTTAGTTGATCTACCAGATATTTAAAGGATTTTTTCAAAAGAGGTAGCTTGTTTTCGTCACTCATCGAGCCTGATACATCAATCAGAAAAACAAGATTACTTGGTGGAATTTTTTCTTCTGAAACTTTTTCGCCCTGTATTCCGATTAGCAAAAGTTTGTTTTCGGGATTCCATGGACAATCTCCTATTTCAAGTTGGGTAGCAAAAGGCTGACCTTTTTCAGGAGTTCCGTAATCATAGTCAAAGTAATTTATCATTTCCTCGATTCTAACAGCATCTATATTCGGCATCTGCGAGCTATTAATAAACCTCCGAACATTTGAATATGCCGCCCTGTCAACATCAATCGAAAAAGTGGACAATGGTTCCTTACGAGATTTTTTAAATCCATTTTCAGAAATATAAGCGTATGTTTCGGTGTTGGTTTCTTTATATTGGCTAGAATTATTTCTACTTCCCCTTATATAATTTGATTCTACTATTGTTGCTGAGTAGCAGCTCTGGTCCTTGTAAATCAATGGAGCACTAAATTCAACAATTTCAACCTCACTTAGAATTTCGTAAGATTGATTTAATTTGACTTCCAACACTGTTGCCGATGATTCTAAAACAACGATTTCAGTTGCTCTGTACGCACTGTATCCTACGTATGTAACACTAATTTCATATTTATTTGCTGCGATATTTGCAAATATAAATTTACCTTCGAAGTCTGTTACACTTCCACTAATTGCAATTCCATCTTTTTCAAGTAGGACATTTGCAAAAGGAATTGGACTTCCATCATTACTATCGGTTACTATTCCGGAAATTGTCCCTGCAATAATTACGGAACTGCTCATCACAAAGAGAGCTAATGCTGAAAAAAAGATTTTTGTTTTCATACTGAGAGTTTTTAAGTGTTAATTTTAATATCTGATGCCAAGTTTTTGAAAAATCCACGTGATTGATAAAAGATTTTAAAATTTTTGTATTTTTGAGTCTAATCAATTCGCATTGAAAAAACTTATTCAATATTTAGAAGATTTTTGGTTTTTGCTTTACCCGCATACCTGTGATGCTTGTGGTTGTGCACTTCATAAAAACGAGGGCCCGATATGTTTTAAATGTTTGTATGAGTTGCCTCGTACCGATTATTGTGTAGATTTAGAAAATCCTGTTGTTCACTTATTTATTGGAAGACTAAGGGTCGAAAAAGCAACCGCATTATTTACATTTCACAAAGGGAGTAGGTTTCGTAAATTACTACATGCATTAAAGTACAAAAACAAACCCGAAATCGGCATTTTACTAGGAAAAGAACTGGGTGCCGAAATGTTAAAGTCAAAAAACTTTGGCGATATCGACTATATCATTCCTGTTCCACTTCATCCTAATCGTCAAAAACAGCGTGGTTATAATCAAAGCGAAATGATTGGAGAGGGCATTTCGAAGGTTACCAAAATTCCTATGATGATTGAAAATCTTGTTAGAGCTAAAGAAACGGTCACACAAACGAAAATGACAAAGGAAGAAAGATGGAAAAATGTTTCGGGCAAATTTGTAATTAACGATCTGGAATCATTGAAAAACAAACATGTATTGCTTATTGATGACGTGATAACCACTGGTTCAACTGTTGAAGCTTGTGGCGAAGTCTTACTATCTGTCGAAGGTCTTAGGCTTAGTATTGCTGTATTGGCACAAGCTTAGTGAAAAAATTTCTCCTCTTAATCACACTAATCTTGATAATGATACAAATTAAATTGAGCATGAGGTATTTTTAATTATTTTTAGCTTTTTAATCCATACAATTCTTGATTATTATGAACACAAAAAATATTTTATTGAAATTAGTGTTAATTTGTTTATTGTCAATTACTTACGTTTCTTTATTTTCGCAAAACAGATTAGTATATCCAATAATTTTTGTTCATGGACTTGCTGGGAATGAGACTTATTTTAGCACACCACTTGAATATTTGCGTGATCACGATAATTTGGGCGAAATAAATGTGTTTGATGTTGTACTTAATGCTGATGACAATTTCGAATCTGCATTGATGTCTGAAGATGTAAAGTGGGAAGATTTTGAATTTGATGGAGATTTAATTTATTGTGGAAGACGCAATTATACTGATTCACAAGACGATTATGTTGATTATTGGACTGGTGCGAACTTGTTTGTTGTAAATTTTCAGGAGGAAAAGATTAAGGGAGCCTCTGGTTTGCTGAATGACTATTTTGACCAAGGCAATGAAGCTGCAATTTACAAACAAGGATACGCATTAAATAAAGTAATTCAGAATGTTTTAGATTATACAGGCGCAGAAAAGGTGATTCTCGTTGGGCATTCTATGGGTGGGCTTTGCATTCGTGAATATCTGCAGAGAACAGATGAATTTGGCGTTCATGTAAACTGGATTGATCCAAGCTCTCCAGATGGACATAAAGTCGCCAGAGTTGCGACTTATGGAACGCCTCATTTGGGCTCAACAACATCTCCAGATCCAACAAAGTCCGAAATTCCAACAGCAACAGGAGTCTCGGAGGCAAATAGAGACCTTTTATGGGAATATGATGAATACACTTTTTGTGAAGAATTTCCTCAGGGAATTTACCTTTTTGGTGGAAACGAGAACTGTATTGCTAGTGAAGGTGGGTTATTTGGAAATGCCACTTTTGACAATGTAGATATTAATTGCAATGGGAGCCAAACAGATGATATTATCGGAATAAACGAAGGGTTTGATAGTTATACTTACAACACAAATATGCCACTGCCATTAAATATTGAATACACTTATATGACTTCTGTTTGGGCAGACTGGGGCGAAAGCTTTGCTGGCGATGGGGCTGTTGCAATTCAGCGTCAATGGCTACACGATGGGGATGTTCCAACTCCAATAGGAATTGCTGACACAACACTAAACAATATAGATCATTTAAGCGAAAGTCACGACCATGTTACTATTATCCGCGGAATTGATGAACCCGAACATTTTGAAATGGCATTTCGTTTAGTTCCCGATTTTTCAGTTATTGGGTATATTACATTTCAACAAAACTACGAAACTTCTGATGTTGATATTTATAAAATTAATTGTGGTGAAAATAGCCATTTTGGATTTGTGATAAATGGAGAATCTTCTGGAGTAAACTCAGTAGCGTTTTATAATCAAGACGAAACTCTGATTTCCTCGCAGGATATAGATGGAAGTTCAGATACCATTTATGTTGAGGTGCCACAAGCCGCAACCGAAATATATGTTAAGATAACAGGAACTGCAACAGAAACCACGTGGGAGAATCCTTATACTCAGAAAATGTTTCCAGCCGATTTTACAAATAATAATTCGATTTCAGCAGAATCGGATATAGTATTGTTTCCAAATCCTTCAACTGGTTTTCTCTTCTATGAAACTTCTGCAAACTTCAACCCAGACATTATTCAGGTAATAAACAATGAAGCTCAAATTGTGTATGAATTGCAAAATCCAAGCACACAGAAAATTGATTTGTCCTTTCTTAAAAATGGTGTTTATTTTATAAGATTCTATAGCGACAGCAAGCTTACTGTTAAACAATTTGTGATTTTAAACTAAAGTAATTTTAATTCACAGAATATGGTCTATTGTCCTTCATTTTAGTAGCTCCATGTTCTTTAAGTTTTTTATTCCAATACATGTTAAATACACTGGTTTTTGACATGGCTTTAACTACGCTCAGAGTAAAACCGCTAAATTCATATCTGCCCATCAGCTTTTCTTTTATTCCTTGGTCGAACTTTCCAGTTTTTGCAAATTCTTCTCCTAAAGAAGTGAACGCAGTGAATAATTTTTTAGTCATTGATGGAGGTTGTATCTGAATACCTTCTACTCCTGCTTTGATTATGGTGCCCAAATAATTACAGTTTAATCGTATGCAAAGTTTCTCAAGATAACGTTCCACAAAAACCGACTGTTTTGATTCTGGAAAACCTGACTGTACAACAAAACCAACATTCTTTGAATTTAAAATTCCAGATTCATAAACATTCTCAAAAAACTGCATAACAATGCCTGGCATGCAATCAGTATAGAGCGGAAAAATTACAATAACATTTTTCGCTTTTTCTATTTCATCTTGAATTCTGCTTCTATCTGACGCTTTGGCAAGAAATAATTGCTCTGGTATTTGTGAAATAACATTACAGTAACCTTCAGTAAATTTGCGCATCAGTATCTCCGAGTTACTTTTTAAGCCTCGTGGCGATCCGTTTACTATTAATAGATTCATAGCTTTTTTTTAATTGGATTTTATTATTGTTTCGCAAATATCTTCAATACTGTTGTCATTAGTTGTTTTTAGAAACTTTACTGATGAATGAAGATTTAATGCTAATCTTTTGTAGATATCTAAAATAATCTCTAGGTCTTGGTCATCTGTATCTTTATTTTTTTCAACTAAAACAGCAATCTCGGGATATTTATCATATCGTTTTTTATGATGGAATTCGTCATTCCTAATTTCGGTATAAGGATGCACCAAAACAATAAGCCTATCTGTAATTTTTTTCAATTCAGAGCTTGTAAAACCCGCAGTAATAGGAGATGCAAAGATTACTAAATCAGAATTGATTACCGAACGAAAGATTATTTCGGCATCATCTTTAATCGCACATAAACCTGGAGTTTTCCACCAACACGTCCAGCAACCTGTGCAAAATTTTAAATCCATACTAGCCAAATTGTAATTGGTAACTGTATGTTTTTCGGAAAGATTTTCGGCGATATTTTTAAGATATTCTGTAAATTCTCCTGAACCTGTTGCCGTTTCGCCATTTAAAAGTGTTATTTTCATTTTTGATAAATTATATTGCAAAAATATTAACGACCAACAAATTTCAATATTCAATTGAGATGAACAGTGAAATATTTAGGTGAAGCTACATTTTTTTAAGGCAAAACACTTTTTGGATAGGTTTTCTAAATGCCATTTCAATGTCATTTAGTTAAGCAAGTTTTCTGAAGGATAGACAATTATCTTGAAAGATTTTTCTATTTTCACAACTAGATTGGTTGCTAATTAGATTGTTTATGTCCTACGGACAAAAGACAAATCATGCTGATACTTTTTTTACTGACATTTATGCCCTACGGGCAATAAAAAGTTATAGCCCAGCGGGCTTTAACGTCAGTAAAATAGAACAGCCGTCGTGTTTCAATTTGTCCGTAGGACATTAACAGATAACGAACCTCCTAAATAAACGACATTGAAATGGCATTTTTCAAAAAGAAATCTTAAAATATTTGGCTTGAATAAAAATAGTCCTTACCTTTGACCAAACGTTCAGTCAAAAATATTAAATATGTCACCAAGAACAGCAAAACAATTCGAAGAAATAAGAATAGAAAAGAAGCAGCAGATTCTTGATGCATCTCTAACACTCTTTGCCAATTTGGGATTTCACGAAACATCGATTAGTAAGATTGCAAAAGAGGCTGGTATTTCCAAAGGACTTTTATATAATTATTTTGAAAGCAAAGAAGCGCTTCTGCAGGAAATCATGCTAAGTTTTACCGACACTATTATGACCCTGATGAATCCAGACCACGATGACGAAATTACATCACAGGAAATGGAGGATTTTTTCACATTGATTATAGATTTACTAAAATCGAATAAGGAACAGTGGAAGCTATATCATCAGATTTCGTTGCAGCAAGGGGTTAATGATTTCTTTAGTTTTCATTCCTCCGATGCTAGAATGAAGAAGAATCAGTCTCTAATTTATAAGTATTTTGCCGAGAGGTTCGAAAATCCTCAATTGGAATTGTTTATTTTTAGTTCAATGTTTAAAGGTTTTTCGGTCCAGTATGTTTTTGCATTGGAAGAAATACCAGACGAAATTACTCGGGAATTTAAAAAGAGATTAAAGGAAATGTTCATTAGACCAATGTTGGTGCTTATGTGACAAATTCCAAATCACAAAAAACAAAAAACAAATCTCAAAACCCAAATCACAAATAACAAATTCCAAAACCCAAGATAATCCCTTTGGAACTTGAAATTTGTTATTTGGTGCTTCCCTTGGTGCTTCTCTTTCTGGGTATCCTTTTAGAGTAATAGCATTATTATACAAAAAAATCCCCTTCCGGGGAGGAAGAGGATTTAGCGCGTTAAAAATAATCAATGAGCTTTTGTTGAACAATATTTCGTTTTAATAGCTCCTATTAGAGAATACCTTGTTCTACCATTGCATCAGCAACTTTGAGGAAACCTGCAATATTAGCACCTTTAACATAGTTAACAAATCCTGAAGCATCTTTTCCGTGTTTAACACAAGCTTCGTGAATGCTAACCATAATTCCGTGTAATTTCGCGTCAACTTCTTCAGCAGACCAAGATAATTTCATTCCATTTTGTGACATTTCGAGACCTGAAGTAGCAACACCACCAGCGTTAGCTGCTTTACCAGGGCCGAATAATACTTTATGCTCGAGGAAAATTTCTACTGCTTCTGGAGTACATGGCATGTTAGCACCTTCAGATACGCAGAAACAACCGTTCTTAACCAATAAAGCAGCATCTTCTTTGTTTAATTCATTCTGAGTAGCACATGGTAAAGCAACATCACATTTTACTTCCCATGGTTTTTTACCCTGATGGAATTCAGCACCAAATTCGAATGAATAAGGTTTAACGATATCTTCGTTAGTAGCTCTTAATTCCAACATATAGTCGATTTTCTTTCCTGAGATACCATCTTTATCGTAGATATATCCATCAGGACCAGAAATAGCAACAACTTTTCCACCTAATTCGTTAACTTTAGTTACTGCACCCCAAGCAACGTTACCGAAACCTGAAACAACAACAGTTTTTCCTTTAAAAGATTCGCCTCTTGTAGCAAGCATTTCTTTTGCAAAATATACGTTACCAAAACCAGTAGCTTCTGGACGAACTAATGAACCGCCCCATTTCAAACCTTTACCAGTTAAAACGCCTGTATGTTCGCGAGCTAATTTTTTGTACATACCGTACATGAATCCGATTTCTTTTCCACCAACACCGATATCACCAGCGGGAACGTCAGTTTCTGGACCAATGATTTTCCAAAGTTCCATCATGAAAGCCTGGCAGAAACGCATAATTTCTCTGTCTGATCTACCTTTAGGGTTAAAGTCAGAACCACCTTTACCACCACCCATAGGTAATGTAGTAAGTGAGTTTTTGAAAATCTGTTCGAAACCTAAGAATTTCAAAATTGAAAGGTTTACACTTGGGTGGAATCTTAAACCGCCTTTGTAAGGTCCGATTGCTCCGTTAAATTGAATTCTGTAACCTAAGTTAACATGAACATTTCCATTATCATCAGTCCATGGAACTTTGAAAGATAAAATTCTATCTGGCTCAATTAGTCTCTCAATAATACCGTTTGCAGCAAACTGAGGATTTTCGTTATAAACATCTTCGATAGTTTCTAAAACTTCTCTAACTGCCTGAAGGTACTCAACTTCACCTGGGTGTTTTTTTTCCAGGTCGTTCATGATTTTTTCTACGTTCATTTCTTTAATTTTTAGTATTAATAACTTCCCTTTTGGGTTTTAAGTTTAATTTAATTTCACGATGTAAAAGTATGCTATAGTTTATTACCAAATGTTAATTTTACATTGTTTGTTTTTATGATTCCACTTGATATTTATCAATGATATTTGTCTGCTTCATGATTTTTATTAATTTTGAGTTTTATTTTACTTACAATGCAGGAAGATAACGACAATATAGATATAATTCTTAAAAGCCTGAATGAGAGGAAGAAAGAGCTGGAATGTATCTATCGGCTTGATGAGGTGTTGAAGGATTTTGAATCAGACTTGCAAACTATTTTGCAGTTAGTATCGGAAGTTATTCCGATTGGATGGCGATATTCCGATATTTGCAGTGTGAAAATTTCCGTTGATGAGATAGAAGTTGAAAGCATTAACTTTAAAAAAACGGAACTAAAACAACAGTCCGAATTACTTATTGATGAAAAAATCGTAGGCGAAATAATACTTTGTTACGTTAAACCAGTGCGAGCAGAGAAAGGTGTATTTCTCCCTGAAGAAAACCGACTATTCAAAACAGTTGTTGAAAAAATCAATCAGTATCTTTCTTTCCGTAAGCTAAAGGAAATCTATTCCGATAGTATCGAAAGCAAAGTTAAGCAAAACCATAACGAACAAGGAATTGTCAAATATTTTCAGTCACTTTCTCTAACCAACGAAGAAATTGAATCTCTGTCGAAGGTACAAATTGAATTTAAAAAAGGTGAGACGATTTGCAAACAAGGATCATTTGCTTCATTTATAATGATTCTCAAAGAAGGAATGGTTAAGGCATTTATTGAAAACTCCCATTTTAAAAATCATGTTTTTAAAATTACCAAACCATTTAATATTATCGGCCTATCAAGTTTATATGGAGATAATTACTATCATTTTAGTTGTCAAGCATTGTTGGCATCAAAAATATATCTCGTAGAGCGCTCCGTTTTCGACAATATTATAAGGACAAACCCAGCTTTTTCAATTGAAATTATGAGAATGTACAGCAATTCTCTGCAAAATGTGTACGATAAGTTAGGTTGTATAGCGAATAAACAGGCACTAGGCAAAGTTTGCGATTCATTACTTTATCTTTCCGAACAGGTTTTTGAAAGTAGCATTATAGATACCTCTATAACCAGAAAAGATATAGCTGAGTTCTCTGGCTTGGCAACCGAAAACCTAGTGCGCATACTCTCCGAATTAAAAAGAGACAATATTATTTCGATTAACAATAAGACTATAGAAATTTTAAATTACGATACTTTAAGAATGTTAAGTAATGTTGGATAAGGTATTATTGGCGAATCATAAAACACAAAAAAGGAGCATAATAATTTACGCTCCTTTTTCATATTTTTGAAATATGCTAATTTAATCCTCTATTTTTGAGCAGTGCTTCTATCTTTGGTTCTCTACCTCTGAAATTTACGAACATAGTCATTGGATCATCCTTGTGTCCGTTTGAATAAATATTCTTTTTAAGTGAAGCAGAGGTTTCTGGGTCGAAAATTCCATTTTCTTCAAATGCTCCAAAAACATCTGAATCAAGTACTTCGCTCCAAATATAGCTGTAATATCCGCTAGAGTATCCACCAGAGAAAATGTGTGAGAAATATGTACTTCTGTATCTTGAAACAATTTCGGGCATTAGACCTAACTTGTTTAGTGCGCTTGATTCGGCAGCTAAAACATCTGTTTCTTTCATTTCGGACATAGTGTGCCAATACATATCTAGGTATGATGCTGCAAGATATTCAACAGTTGCAAACCCTTGATTAAAATGCCCTGCTGCCTCCATTTTTGCAATCAGTTCATCTGGAATTGCTTCATTGGTAGTGTAATGACGTGCATATTGTTTAAGAACCTCAGGTTCGGCTGCCCAATGTTCCATTAACTGAGAAGGAAGTTCAACAAAATCACGTGGTACATTTGTTCCACTTGTTGATGGATAAGTACAGTCGGACAACATCCCGTGCAATGCATGTCCAAACTCATGAAAAAGAGTTGAGGCCTCATCAAAAGTTAGTAGAGATGGCTGAGATCCTGTAGGTTTTGTAAAATTACAGTTTATGGTAATTACTGGTGTAACTTTTTCTCCATTATAGACATACTGCCCACGGAAATTGTCCATCCAAGCACCACCTCTTTTACTTTCGCGAGGATGATAGTCCATATAAAGTACTGCAACATGTTCGCCTTTTTCGTTTGTAACAACATACGCTTCTGCATCGGGATGATAAAGAGGAATATCTGTTGATTTTTCAAACTTTAACCCAAAGAGTTTACCAGATACGTCGAAGATGCCATCACGAACATTTTCTAGCTTAAAATAAGGTTTCATTTCTTCTTCATCGAGATTGTATTTCTCTTTTCTTACTTTCTCAGCATAATATCTCCAATCATAAGGTTGAAGTTTATCAGTAATGCCTTCTTTTTTCATCATCGCTGTAAATAAATCAGCTTCTGCTTTAGCCATCTTTAACGCTGGTGCCCATAACTGATCTAAAAGTTCGTAAACATTTTCTGGATTCTCCGCCATACAATCTTCTAAAACAAGACATGCATGATTTTTATATCCTAGTAATTGTGCTTTTTCTGTTCTAAGTGCTGCTATCTCGAGAATCTTTGCTTTGTTATCGAATTCATTATTATTATTTCCACGATTAACATAAGCAGTCTGGATTTCTTTTCTTAACTCTCTATTATCAGCATATTGCAAAAATGGTAAAACACTTGGATTTTGTAATGTAAATACCCATTTGCCTTCCATCCCATTCTCTTTTGCGGTTATAGCTGCTGCCTCGATTAATGATTCTGGAAGTCCTGCAAGATCCTTTTCATTATCAATAATAAGCTTATAATTATTTGTTTCGGCTAAAAGGTTATCGCCAAATTGTAATGATAATAAAGAAAGTTTTTCATTTATTTCCATTAATCGTTTTTTGTCAGCATCGTTAAGTTTGGCACCACCTTTAACAAAACCTTTGTAGGTGAGCTCCAAAGCCATTAACTGCTCCTTGTTGAGGTTTAAGCTTTCTTTTTTATTATAAACCTCTTCAATTTTTGCGAAGAGTTCAGGATTCATAGCAATTTCATCACCATGCTTCGACATTTTTGGAGAAATTCTCTGAGCAATTGCCTGTAAACTATCAGAGGTATTTGACGACAACATATTATAGAACACCCCACTGACCTTTGATAAAGTTAAGCCACTGAATTCAAGTGCTACTATAGTATTCTCGAAGTTCGGTTCTTCTTGATTACTTATAATTTTCTCGATATTTTCATTTTGTTCCTTCATGGCTGCGACAAAAGCAGGCTCATAATGCTCTTCTTTAATTTTATCAAACGGCGGAACACCATATGGGGTATCCCATTCCTGAAGAAGAGGATTATCTGATAACCCATCATTTTCTTTTGGTTTTTGCACACAAGAACTAATCATAATAACAATACTTAAAACCATTAATACATAAATCGATTTACTCATAGAACTGAATTTAAATTTTTATAAAAACACGATACGCAATAAAATGTTGCGGTAAATTTACATTTTAAGTATTTCCTAACAAAAGAATTTAACATTTTTAACTATAAAGCACAAAACACTTTGATTTTCGCAATTTTTTTCCGATTATGGTTTGACAATAAATAATTAATTACGTATTTTGCGTTCATAAAAACCAATAGAAAATAATTTCGAAAGGTTAAAGACAACCATTTTATATCAAATTAGGTCTTTATTGTGCATTTAATTTAAAATAACCGAAGTATTATTTAACTATCAAAACATGAAAAAACTATTACTATTACCACTTTTCATTTTTGCAACATTATTAGCATTCAATCAGGAAATAATTCAAATGCGTCCAGCGAATCCTGACTTTATTCAATATCTGAATAAAAAAAGTAATGGCGAAATATCAAATCAAAGTTCTCAGGGCAATTATTTGGGTGAAATTCCTTCGCCTCTAAATAAAGGATTTGAGAATTTTATAAGTGTAACCACAAAAGGAATTCCTACAGCTTATGATTTGCGAACTGTAAGCGGAGGAATTTATCTAACCCCAGTAAAGAATCAAGGTTTAGAAGGTGCATGTTGGGCATTTGCTACTTATTCCGCTACCGAATCATATTGGAAAAAACAAGGTTTAGCAACTTACGATCTTTCGGAACAAAATCTTGCTACTTGTCATGGTTTTGATTGGACTCCAAGTGAAGGTGGCAATTCCGATTTGTCGGTAGCCTATTTGTCAAGACGTTCTGGCCCTATCTCTGAGGCCGACGATCCATATACATTACCGTCAAATCCAACTTGCGAAACAGGACATACTCCAATTGCTTATGTTGCACAATCGAGAACTCTACCAGGATCGGGAAATGCTGCATTCAGCATAGATGTAGTAAAGCAGGCAATAATGGACTATGGTGCACTTTACACAAATATGTTTTTTGATGATGACTACATGAATTATGCAAATTACACATATTATTATAATGGCAGTGGCGGCACAAATCATGGAGTTGCAATTGTTGGCTGGGATAATGCAAAGGTTTGTTCAGGAGGCATTGCAGGAACACCTGCACAACCTGGGGCCTGGATAATTAAAAACTCATGGGGAACAGGCTGGGGACAATCGGGATATTTCTATATTTCTTTTTATGACACCGAGGCGCTATCGGATGTTGCATATTTCCCTTCGCACATAGATTATAACGCGAACTCACAAGTTTATTATTATGATGATTTTGGAGCTATCTCAGCATTGGGCTATTCTGATGGAGATGATTATTCATTAATAAAATATGTAGCTTCAGGAAATCAGCAATTGAGTAAATTGGGAACATTTATTCTAGATGCAGGAACAACTGTTAGTTTTGATGTTTATGATAATTTTAATGGAACAACACTGTCGGGATTATTGGGAAGCATCTCAAACCAAGCCTGTGCTTTGCCGGGTTACTATACCTTCGATTTAGCAACAGCAATAAATCTTACATCTGGAAATGATTTCTACATTAAGGTAAGATATAATTCGGGAGAAGACTTTCCTATTCCTGTTGAAGTTGAATATGCAGGATTTGCAAGTGATGTAACATATCAAACTGGAAAGTGCTGGATAAGCAACACTGGCAGTGGCTGGACGGCTATAGGAAGCGGAACTGCAAATGTTTATGATTTATGCGTAAAAGCCTATGCGACAACTACAGCAACATCGGCACCAACTGCAAATTTTACAGCAGACCAAACAACAGTAACGGTTGGTACAACGGTATATTTTTCGGACTTATCCACTGGAGTTCCTACAAGTTGGAGTTGGGAGTTTGAAGGTGGGGACCCAACAAGCTCTACTGTAACAAATCCATCGATAACATATAATACTCCTGG
>CAZOHR010000045.1:0-11581 GCA_964579045.1 uncultured Bacteroidales bacterium
ACTTAAGCTACGAGAAAGAAGATGGTACAGTTTTATTTAGCTCGGCAGATACAGAAAGAAAATATTTGCGTAAAGTTGAAGCACCAAGCCATAAAGGAGGCAGTTTCGAAGATGGTCTCCAGCTATTAAGTGTGGGTGATTCAGCAATTTTTAGAATTAATGGCGATAGCTTCTTAAGATATTCTGAATCATACAGTAAAATACCCGAAGGAATCGGTCTTGATGATTATGTAATAGTTAAAGTTCGTGTAATTGAGCTTGTTGCTAAAGATGAGTTTAATGAGATATTGTCAGATAGATATCACGAAAGTGAAGAAGTAGAAATGGAGATTTTGGGAAATTATCTCAAAAATGCAAATATTACTGTTACTCCTACACAATCAGGTTTGTATTACATCGAAAAGCAAAAAGGTAATGGCAAGCAAGCCAAACCTGGTGATCAAGTAAGCGTTCATTACACTTTGACTCTTGTTGATGGTCAGATGGTAGAAACTAGTTTAGATAAACAACCAATTAGCTTTAAGTTAGGAATGAATCAGGTAATACCAGCTTGGGAAGAAGGTATAGCGATGATGAAAGAAGGTGGCTCTGCACAATTAATTGCTCCATCAAAAATCGCCTATGGTAAAGATGGTAAAAATACAATTATGCCTTACTCTACACTTATTTTCGAAGTCGAACTAGTTAAAATTAACTAATCTAAAAATAGATTATTGGTTTTGAACAATCAAATTGTATCACAAGCGTTTTAATGGTATAATAATTTTGAATATCAAGAACTTAGCAATAAAAGAAGATGAAAATTAGCTCAAAAATAATTGCCTCAATAATTATTATCTCGGTAATACTATCTTGTAACGGACCCAAACCTGAGAATAAACCAGACAAAAAAGACGGGACCGAACTACAATACAATCAGGACAGCGCTTCAGAAGACGTTGCAGTTCTAGTATTTAATGCAGATGGTGTTCCTGAATATGTTACTGGAGCCCCTGATAAAATATTCAGAACAACGAAATCGGGACTTGATTACAGATATATTACAAATGGAAAGGGCAAAAAATATCCAAAAGTTGGTGATGTTTTATATCTTGATATGAGTTACAAAACCGAATCTGATTCGGTACTATTTCGCAGCCGTGATATTGACAAGAATTTTAAAATGCGTTTAGTTATCCCTTCACACGCTGGTGGGTGTATAGAAGAAGCATTTATGATGATGAACGAAGGCGACTCTGCTTCATTCAAAATTGATGCTGTTAACTTTCTATCCATTACTCAAGGAAAAGTAAATATTCCACATTACATTAAAAAAGGCGATAAACTAATTTTTAATATCAAGATGGTAAAGATTGTCGATGGCAGCGACTATGTAAAAGAAAATGCCAACATGTATGCCTTCTACATAAATCAGGAAAATAGTCTCATTGACAGATATCTGCTTGGCTTCGAGTATTCATCGGTAAAAAAAGAATCGGGTTTGAGGATAATGACGATTAAAAAAGGTAGTGGTAAAAAAGCTTTACCTGGCAATGCCGTAACAATTAACTATACTGCAGGTTTTATCGACGGGTCGGTATTTGATTCTACTATTGAGAGAGAAGAGCCTTTTCGTTTTGTTTTGGGAAATGAAGAAGTTATTGAGGGGCTCGAAGAAGGTGTTTCAACAATGAATGTTGGTGACCACTGCATTTTTATAATTCCTTTCCGTTTGGCTTATGGCCAAGAGAAAAGTGGCATTATTCCACCTTTTAGTACTTTGGTTTTTGAAGTAGAGCTAATCGATGCAAAATAAAAACGAGATAGTATTGTTCTTTGGTTCGTTTAATCCAATTCATATTGGCCATTTAGCCATTGCAAATTATATTTCTGAATACTGCGATATAAGTGAATTGTGGTTTGTAGTTACACCACAAAACCCACACAAACCAGCTTCTGTACTACTAAACGATAGAGATCGTCAACATTTGGTTCAACTTGCAATTGATCAATATCCAAAGTTTAAAGTGTCGGATATTGAGTTTTATTTGCCAAAACCAAATTATACGATTAACACACTAACATACCTGAGCGAAAAGTTTCCAAAGAAAAAATTCAGTTTACTCATTGGAGGAGATAATCTCGAGACCTTTCATAAGTGGAAAAACTACCGACAGATTTTAGAGAATTACAAATTATATGTTTACAAACGTCCGGGAGTGGATGTTCGCGAATTTGAAAATTCAAACATTCAGATACTTGAAGCCCCACAAATGGAAATTTCGTCCTCATTTATCCGTGATGCAATAAAAGAAGGCAAGGATATTCGCTTCTTCCTGCCAGAGAAAGTTTATAAGTATATTTTGGAGATGGGTTGGTGGAAGTAGAAAAAGTTACTATTTACTATTTTTATAATTACAGTACGATTTACTTGGTTGAATCAACCTGTCAGAATCCGCAGGATCTGACAGCGTTAACACTCAGACGCTGACAGGTTGCAGACGCTGACAGGTTGATTTACGCAGACCTTCTTTACCATTCCGGTTCAGGGAAGCCTTCATTACTGATTGCATTATTATGAAAATTTATAAAATCTGATATTTCACCATATACTGCAATGCATTTTTTAGCACATACAATTTCTTCATCTTCACATATTATTGCACTGGCAGAAGACCATTTATATTTGGTAAAATCGTCAACAATATGAGATGCAACCGGATTATTATGTATGTAGCGAATCAAATATTTCATATAAGATTCACTTTCTACAATCTTCCTTCGAAATGGTGTTTCAAACAACTTACCTGTTCTATTGTATTTTGAATTAAAAGATTTGGCATATGAATCAAAAAAATGTGAAAGTTGTCTAGACGGATTATATCTTTTGGGTTTATCAAAAACTCGTAAATCACCATCTTTATTTTCGATAAATGCTATTTCACTTTCAGCTTTTATTTTCACAAAAAAATGAAAATGATTGCGCATAAAACAATACGCATAAGTTTCTGCAATCTTGCTGACATATTCAATATACTTCTTCTGAAATGCTTCAAAATCATTCTTACTTTTGAATAAGTCGCAAGAATTAATTCCTCGATTATAAATATGAAAATATTTATCGTATTCAATAGGTACAGTGGTCGTGTTCATAAGTGACTATTTTATTTATTCAAATTCAAAACCCTAAATTTCATTTCCTACGCTAACGTGGAAATGGGTTGGTGGAAGTAGATGGATTTGCTAATATTTGAAATTATTTAAAACAAATCAACTATTTGTTGATCTTAAAATTATTAAAAACATCTACTCGTTTCTTATCTTGTGCATTAATAATTTGATATATCATAAAAGGAATTGCAAACATTCCTGTTGAAATCATAACATAACCAGCATCCCAGATAAGGCTATTAAGTCCAAAAAATGCTCCTGGCATTCCGATAATTAAAACTAACAAAGCTATTACAATTGACAGTTTAGATTTTTTTGCATAAATATTATCTACATCACAGTTAAATTCTGAATGGCATTTATTACAAATCACACTAATCTGTTTTCCTCTTTCTCTCGCTAAATTACCTCTATCGGTTGTAAAATAACGCAAGCTCGATTCTTCTGAGCAATAGGGGCATTTTGTAAAAAGCTTCATTTAACTAATAACATTACTGTTTTACAAATTTAAATTTAATATTATCAGATTCATCACCAATCAAAACAAAATAAAGTCCCGGCAACAAATCATTACAATCTAACTGTAAACTAGTTGTATGCATATTTTTAGTTTTAACAATTCTACCTTGTGAATCCACTATTCGAATATTTTTCATACCCAAGTAATCAGTTTCAATATTTAAGATTCCAGTAACAGGATTCGGATATAATGAATATGAAAATCCTGTTTTTTCAGAATTAAACTGCTGGATTATTGAAACAATATTACTTGTTGTATTTGTCACAACTGCTTCGTTAAAGTCAAAGTAAATGTGGGCAGTATTACAGATTTCATCTCCAATAACCAAACTACGAAGTGGCTTAACTGAATACTTGATAAAACCGTGGCTTAATGGTTCATTCGAACTACTATCGGGTAACATTATGTCTTGAAAGGAAAATTCAACTATTCCAGGACCAGAAATAGAGTAATCGTAATTGTGACTAGCAGAAAGAACTCTAAAAGATGGAATGAATAAGTTAGGACTTAGAGTGTCAAGAATGGAGACGTTAAATGCTGTATCATTTCCAGTATTTTGAAATTGAATGGTATAAATAAAGTCTTGTTGATTTGCAATAAAATACGGTGAGATGGAAGCCGAATCTGGCACAACCGATTTCAAATTAGGATCAAATGAACTACTAACAATTTTTGATAACGCGAAAAAATTATTATATTTTGTCGAATCTCCTACAATCGGCTTAGCATAAGCTGAGCAAATTAATTCATCGCCAGATTCAACAATTGTTGGTATAAAAAAACTTATGTAGATAAATCTTGTCTCAAATGGTTCCAATTCGCTAAAATACCACCTCAAAGAATCAGAACTAACAGAATTTATTGAAGGATTTGCCGACGAATATACTAGTGAATTATCATACAAAAAATCCACATATCCATCCATAGTAACCGTTCCCACATTTGTATAACTTATCTTCAAATCATAATCGAATCCTGGTCTGGGAAATGTCAAGTTATTCAAATCAATCCGCAAGTCTTTCACATTTTCCTTTAAAGAAACTGCGAAATCATAAGAAGTATCGGAAACTTCAATGATGTAATGATCTGGAAAATACTCAGCGTAGTCACAACTAATGTAAGACCGCAAAGTATCACTACATAAGTTTGTAGTAATATTAAAAACCCCTACTGGATTGGAAGATTCATAAACACCGCTTCCAACAGCATTTACAATAGCATTCTCGATCAAAACATCTCCAGAATTATAAACACTATCCTGATTTATGTCTAGAAACACCTTCCCAGAACAATTATTTATATAAGGATCTTCTATGCTTCTTTTCCAAATCCCATTTCTATCTATTGATGCATACAAAAAGCCATTGTCAATTTCCAGATTATAAACATGGTCACCATAACTCAATGAATTTAAGCCTCCAGTTATCGGAATCCAATGATTATCCTGAAAATAGTATACTCCTGTCATTTGAGTTCCAATAAAATGATTCATTCCATCAGAAGCTACACAAAATATATCTGGGTGGCTGTCAGAAATTGGTAACCCTTCGTCAAGCAAACTCCAAGTGGTTCCATTGTCAATCGACAAAATAACAGCTTCTTCAGCAGCAATTATAATTACTGAATCTTGATTATAAAAATCCCAATATATATCTTCATCAGATTCTGACCAACTTTCTCCAGCATCGTCAGATACAAATGTAATATCAGTTTCACTATTGGAGAAACAATAATATGATATATACACTTTCGTATCAGTTGTTGCAATTAATCTAGGATAATAGCCCAAAATTGGAAGCCCATTACCAGTATAATTCCATGTTTCACCATAATCATATGATTTATAAACTCCACATGAATCAGTAGAAACAAACAAAACTTGCCCCTGACTGGCGACTTGAGTTAAACCGACACAGGGTATTCCATTACTCATAAGCACCCAAGTCAAACCGCTATCTTCTGAATAAAACAATCCTTTTCTATTATGAATTCTGAATAGTTTTGTTCCAGCCTCTGCAAAATCAAGGATATCTCCAAGATAATCGGCACTATCATAAGGAATAGTGCCATTTATTTGTTCCCAGTTTTCTCCCAAATTATCTGATTTTGACATAATAAAAGATTCGTGTAAAGCATATATAATTGAGTCACGAATAATAAAATCGTTCGTGGTTGACCTTTGTAATCCATCATTAATATCCATCCAATTATTTGCTTCATGTGCTTTAAAAAACACACCATAGTAGGTTGTTGCGTATATACCAGATGACGAAATTAAAACAGATGATACATGTCGTGCGGTAAGTCCATTATTTATCTGAGTCCATGAAAGTCCACTGTCTTGGCTTAAAAAAATCCCATCACTAAGAGTGCCTATACAAATACTATCACCAGAACAACAAATAGATTTTGTTTCAGATTGATATAATCCACTGTTAATTTCAGACCAAGTTGCGCCATTATCCTCGCTCTTATATACATTTGACTCATTTGTAACAGCATAAATATTATTATTTGTTGCAGCTAAAAACACTTTGGTCCAGGGTAAAGTAAAACCATCTAAGGTTGTCCAATTTGCAGCATTATCAACAGATTTGTAGATATTGCCATGATTAGTACCAATATAAAAATCACTATTGCTTGAGGATATTGAGTAAATTAATTCGTCATTAGTTAAGACTAACCCTGTTAACCATGTAAGTCCATTATCATGAGAGTATTTTACCGAATTGTTACTGCAAATAATAACTACTTGATCATTCCCATAAATATTTATTGCCCCATCATATTGTTCCATTGAAACAGTATATAAGTAAGCCCAATGCTCTCCATTATCGACAGATTTGTATATCTGGCCATAATAATTACTCACATAAATTCCGCTAATATTTTGGAAGACTGAACCGACTTCATAATAAGGAGGCGAAAATTGTTCAATTCCAACATTTTTAGGATCCCATTTAGAATTTAAACTATCAAAAAAGCAAACACCTGACCAGCAACCGATAATTTGAGCACCATCATATTCAATAATTTCACTAACGAATTCTGATCTGGGGCCATTTACTGGAACCCATTGTGCAGTACTACTATAAATTGCACCAAACATAAATACTATAAAAACAAGAAAATATTTCATGCTCAATTTTTCAATCCTCATATAGACAACGTGAGAGTCATTTTCGTTGTTTATATGATTTTCTTTAACAGACATTTACAAACTCAATTAAATATATCTTCATGCTATCTTCTTTTTATTTTTCATTTCTATAAATATTTAAGGCTTTTTGCAATCCTTCATATCATATGTTCTAATAAGGGGCTTTCGGTATTTATCAGGAAAATCTGGAATCTTATTCCCATTTATATCTGGAAAACTCTGCAAGTATTTTACCATTGCAACCCATTCCTTACCCTCTTGAATTCCAGCTACACTATTGTCAAAATCTATCCATGTACTCTTGTTGTCGGTAATCTTTGTACCATTCACGTCTTTGGGTTCAATCTTTATCAGGCCCAAGGTCATTCCTTTAATTTCGCTTACAAACTCAAGCATATATGAATTTGCCGTCAAGCTGTATAGAGTTTTGTTATCCTTTGAAAAATCAACTTCCTTCCCTCCTATTTCCATTTTCTGAATTTTCTTTAAAAGACCTTTGTCTCCATCATAATAAATGGCTATTCCACTATAAAAACAATAATACGAAGGCTTTTGCTTTGGAGCCACAAGAAGCAATTCAATTACATTTTTTAGTTCGTGGGCTGTGAGATAAACCTGAGCTAATGGATATCCAGGTAGATTATCGTCACCTTCACCAAGACTGGTAATTCGGAAAATATCAGTAACTGTTTGAATTCCTTTGTTGCCTACACGAATTTTGTCGCGTACCATCCCTGCGGCAATTATAGCCACATCTGTTTTTACTGAGCTAAAATTATTTACATAATACATAATTGCATCCGAAATAACAGGTCCTAGATTTGAGGAATCTAAATCGCCATATTCATCACAAATAAGTTCATAATTTGTTTCTACTAAAGGACGGAAATATCCAAGTCCCATAGGTTTAAGAATAGTATCATCAACCATACGAATTCTACCAGCAATTTCTTGATGAATTTTTCCATCACAATAAACCTTGTCATCTACAGGCATAAGTTGATACTTAGCTGATGAAATCTCCCCGTCTTTAATATTAATTTCGAACCTACCCAAGTTCTTTCCCTGCGATCCTGTCTGCAAAATGGCTGTCTTATCTACCCAAATAGGATCAAAAATCTCAGAATGGGTATGACCACCAACTATTACATCAATTCCTTTAACCTGTTTTGCAAGTTCAATATCCTCACCTACCCAATTACCCTTTTTGTCTTTAGCAACGCCCGAATGTGAAAGGCAAATAACCAAATCCACCTTTTCGTCTTCTAATAATATTTTAACTGTCTTTTTTGCTGACTTAATTCTGTCGGTTATCTCCAATGGAGCAGCATTTGGAGCTACTTGGCGCGAGTCTTCACCAATAATACCAAAAACGCCTATGCGAAATCCTCCTTTTTCAATTATTTGATATGGGCGGATTATTCCGACAGTGTACAAGTCTTTAAAAGAATCGTCGGCTTCGGAATCATCACTAAACTTTAGATTAGAAAAGGTAATTGCTGGTATCTCGCCATTCTGAAGACTAGAATTAATAATTTTCGCAAGTGTTTCGGGTCCAAAATCAAATTCATGATTACCTAAAGCCACAGCGTCGTAGCCCATCTTTTTCATAAGATTTAATTGAAAACCATCTTGCGCTTCAAAAATATGAAAGAAAGTACCCATTAAGAAATCACCAGCATCCAATACTAGCAGATTATTAGGATTTGCTACCCGTTCTGTTTCTATCATTGCTGAGATTCTAGCAAAACCAGCTCGTGTAGAATCATCTCCAACCAAACAAGGAGTATATTCAGACTCTGGTGAGAATCCAGTTAGATTGCTGTGTAAATCATTTGTGTGTAGAATCACCAATTTTCCAGATTTTCCTTGCGAAAATGCGACAGCAAACATTAAAACAGAGATTACAACAAGTACTATTTTTTTCATATATCCTCAAATTTATTGTTACGAAAATACTTTATAAAATTGAAAAAGGGATGAAAAAATTGATAATTAATTCATCCCTCATAATTTTAGTTCACTAATCTTAGTTTGCAATAAGTTTACCAGCAAACTTTCTACCATACTCTGCCAACTGTTCTTTCTGATCGCTGTCTGGTCTAAATTTCATAGCCATAGGATTTTCGAACATACAGAATTTAAGACTTTTAAGATTTGCCTCGATAATTTCAACTGCCTCACCACTCCAACCATAGGAACCAAATGCAGCAGCAAGCTTCATTCTGTCACGCAAAGGATTAATTACAGCAAACATTTTATATATCGGTAAAAGAGTATTTTGATTAATAGTTGGACTTCCCACAAGTAAAGCGTCTGCTAAAACAAGTTTTGAATCTAATTCTCCAAGATCAATGGTTTCTATATCAAGCACCTCGACTTCCACTTGGTCGTTTTCTCTGATTCCAGCAGCAATTGCGTTTGCCATATCGCCAGTGTATCCATACGCAGACACATAAGTAATTAGTACTTTCTTCTTAGCATGCTCATTCATAGCAATGTATTCCTTGGCATATTGTTCGCTAAGTTCAACGATTTGTTTGTGATTTGAACGCAAGATTGGACCATGTCCCGTAGCAATAACCTTAATATCTAGATTGCGGATTTTCTCAATCGCTTTTAATAGAAATTTGCTGTATGGCTTCAAAATTACATCAAAATAATATTTAAATGCAGCATTGTAATCGCCAACCATATCATCATACATATCTTCGTGACAATAGTGCGCTCCAAAAGAATCGCAAGTAAATAGTACTTGCTCCTCAACAAGATAAGTATAGATAGAGTCAGGCCAGTGAAGATTTGGGGCACCAATAAATCTTAATGTTTTATTTCCCAGACTTAACTCGTCTCCATCCTTAACTACAAGATATTCAAACTTCACTTGATGCATATCTTGAAGGTATTTAATAGCTTGACCACTTCCAACGACTATTGCATTCGGAGCAATTTCTAGAAGTTTTGCAAGACTTCCTGAATGATCAGGCTCGGTATGATCCATGATGATATATGAAATATCAGCAGGATTTGTTACAGACCTTACTTTCTCAAGATATTCGTCAGCAAATTTTTCTTTTGCTGTTTCAACGATAGCTTTTTTCTCGGCATCAATAAAATAAGAATTGTAAGTTGTTCCGAACTCGGTTTCCATAACGATATCAAATACCTTAATATCAAAATCCATAATTCCAATCCACTTCACACTGTTGCTTACTTTTAATACTTTAGAGTTCATTTAAATAAAAAGATTTAGTTTAAAATAATAATTTTAATTAGTTTCGCAATTTACAATAAACAAATGAAAGATACAAAAGTTCAGAATATTTTAGTTTATACCGACTTCAGCGAAGTGGGTGAAAAGAGCTTGCAATGGGCGGTTTTCCTAGCAAAAAAATTTAAGCGTAAACTTCAAATTATCCATGTTATAAATGAGAATTCCTACATCTTCTTTAGCAAAGATAATATACGTTCTGAGGTTAATGAAGCACTCTCTGCAATTTGTACGCAGATAAAAGAAGATCATAATATTGAATCTGATTATTTTGTGGATGAAGGATGCACCTGTACAATCATAAATTCTACTGCTGAGAGAGTAGATGCATTTTTAATTGTTTTGGGAACACACGGCAAGAATGATCCTCAGTTTCTTTCTGGTCATGCTGCAGTAAAAATAATTAGAAAAGCTAGAATTCCATATTTTGTAGTTCAAAAAAACTCACCCGCTCCTGACGATAGCAAAAATATCATTATCCCCCTAGATTATCAGAAAGAAATGAAAGAAAAAACAGGTTGGGTAACTTATTTTGCAAAAAACATAAAAATAGGTATTGATATACTTTTCTATGAAAATCAGGATGATAGGATTGCGAACAATATTAAATTCTGTACAAAATTTTTCGACAAATTCGAGCTTCAATACAAGAATAGGGAAGTTAAACGCACAAGAAGTTCAATAAATTCGATGGCTGTAAAAGTTGCCTCAGAAGATGAAGCTCTTTGCATCACAATTTTAACAACGAAAGAAGAAACGATTATTCATAAAATTTTTGGGTTACCCGAAACATCAATTATTTCAAATTCAAGTGGTATTCCCGTACTCTGCATAAATCCAAAAAAGAATCTGTATATTCCGTGTATCTAAGTTTATGCTAATTAGCTTATCATGTTAAGCCACTGAAAATACTTATCATCCATAACTACTCTTCTGTAGCTTAAGCTAGCTTCACCGAAATTAACTATGATTGTCAAAAAGCATTCGGAAGCTCGACAATAATTCATACCTTTGATAATAAAGTCATCTGAAATAGCACTAACTGCTTTTGCTTCGAGAATAATTTTGTCGTAAACAACAAAATCTGCATTATAAGAATGTTTCAGTATAATATCTTTGTAGGCGATATTGAATTGTTTCTCCCTCTGATATTTAATTCCACGTTTCTGAAATTCATATTCAAGAGCATCCTTATATACAACTTCAAGAAAACCAGGTCCTAATAGCTTATGGACTTCCATGCATATTCCAATTATCTCGTAACTCTCTTTTTTATGAATTATATCACTCATGGAATTTTATTTCAAAATTAGCAAATTAATTAGAATAATATCTTAAAAGACAAATTTGCCTTTCTATTCTCAAAACACAAGGATCGATTTTTGTTAAAAATTAACAACAGATTCTTAATCTAATTCTATTTAGTTAATGGGCTGACGCACGATTTTTTCTAACGCGAATTACGCGAATTAACACGAAG